>NZ_JALBGX010000130.1:0-17951 GCF_023006465.1 Rhizobium sp. PRIMUS64
CCTCCGTGCTCGGCGGCGTCATCGGCCGCAATCCGTCGGTCGCCGGCGGCACGATCACCTTCGCCGTCATTTTCTCCTTCGTCGCCGCCAATGCGCTCTGGTATCAGCCGGGCCTGCATCCGCATCCGATCTTCCGCACCCGCGATCCGCAGTCTCCGACCGTGCTCGGCGCCCGTCGCCTAGCCGAGGAGCAGCAGGGCGACGTCACCACCTTCCGGATTGAGCGGCCGCAGGATACCGCCACCACCAACGCGACACCGGCGCCGGCCGCACCCGGCCAGCAACCGAGCCAGCTCGTCATGGACATCCAGCAGCAGCTGGTGCGCCGCGGCCTCTATAACGGCATACCCGACGGCATCATCGGTCCGCGCACCAGTGCGGCCATTCTCTTCTTCGAGGAGACCGTCGGCATGACCCAGACCGGCGATCCGACGCCGGAGGTACTGGCGGCGCTGAAGACCGATGCCGCCGGTCCCTCGACCGTGCCCGCCGAAAAGCCGCCCGAAGATGTAAGCTCGAAGGCAGCGGCTGAAGACCCGGTGGCGGCGGCGATCCGTAGCGCTGAAAAGACGGTCAAAACGGCCCCATCAGCGGCAAAGCAGGTTCCATCAAGCGAAATCACCAATGTCGATCTGGTGCTGAAGATCCAGAAGGGTCTTTCCAACATGGCCTATGCCAATGTCGGTGTCGACGGCGTCGCCGGCGAGCAGACCCGCGCGGCCATCCGCCATTTTCAGAAGCACTACAACCTGCCCGAAGACGGTGAGCCGAACCAGGCGGTGCTGAAGAAACTCAAGGAAATCGGCGCGATCTAGCCGCTATGATGCCGCCTTCAACAGCCGGTAATGCGTCGTCATCGCCTGGCCCTCGACATCCACCACCTCTTCGATCGGCCCGGCCTCGCGGGCCATCGCCACGCGATAGCGCCTGGGCGCCATACCCGTCATCCGCTTGAAGGCGTTGCTGAAGGCGCTTTCGGATGTGTAGCCGAGCGAAAGCGCCAGCGCCGAAACCGGCATGCTGCCCTCCCGCAGCTCGCGTTCGGCAAGGCGCATGCGCCAGCCGATCAGATAGGTAAGCGGCGCAACCCCCGCCACGGTCTTGAACCGCAGCGCAAAGCTCGTGCGCGACATGCCGGCCGCCTTCGCCAGTTCGCCAAGCTGCCAGGACCGGCCGGGATCGCCGTGCATCAGCCGCAGCGCCGGCGCAATCCGATCGTCGCCGAAGGCGCGGAGCCACCCGACCGTCAATGGCGCCGAGCTCATGATGTGCGCCCTCAGCACCTGCACGAACATCAATTGTGCAAGCTGGGTCGAGGCGAGCAGGGCGCCTGGCCGCTTTGCCGCCATCTCCCGCACCAGCTGGTCGAGCAGCCAGCGCAGCACGCCGGCTTCGGCAAGGGCGGCGCGCACATGAATGATCGGCGGCAGCACGTCGGACAGCAGCTCCATGCCCTGCGGCCCGAGCGCGATGTGGCCGCCGAGATAATGGAAATCCTCGCCAACGCCGTGGCGTGCCATGCCGTCGACCTTCTCCTTGAAGGCGCCGACCGCGTCGGCGGGCGCAACGGCAAGGTCGCTCGCCAGGATGAAGGAGTGCCGGCCGTTCAGAAGCGCAACGTCGCCCGCCTCGAGCAGAATGGGTTCACTGCCATTGTCGAGGCAAAGCCAGCAGCGCCCTTTGGCGACCGCGCTGATCTTGATCCGGTTCGGCCGGGGGAAGCGCAGCGCCCAGGCGCCGCCGGCGATCAGCCCGCCCGACACAAGGCAGCGCGCATCGAGCAGATTGAGCATTTCGGAGAGCGGGTCACTGATCATTTTTGAACGATGAAGCAGGAAATCGGGATTTGCAAGCATTCAGAATCCCGTTTCCCGGGCGTACATAAGGCCATCATGCAACAACGGAGGGCATGCCATGTCCACCCCACAAGCTCCCATCGGTTCCGGCTTCGGTGCGGCCTCAACCGCCGCCGACGTCATTGCCGGGCACGATCTTTCGGGCAAGGTCGCGATCGTCACCGGCGGTTACTCCGGTCTTGGCCTCGAGACAGCGCGCGTGCTCGCCGAAGCCGGCGCCAGGGTTGTCGTTCCCGCCCGCAATCTCGGAAAGGCCAAGGCGGCCGTGGAAAGCATTCCCGGCCTTGCGGTGGAAAAGCTCGACCTGATGGACCCCGGGTCGATCGACGACTTCGCCGACCGCTTCCTCGAAAGCGGCGAGCCCCTGCATCTGCTCATCAACAATGCTGCCGTCATGGCGAACCCGCTGACGCGTGACGCCCGTGGTTACGAATCGCAGTTCTCCACCAATCATCTCGGCCATTTTCAGCTCACTGCCCGCCTCTGGCCGGCG
Source organism: Rhizobium sp. PRIMUS64 (assembly GCF_023006465.1). NCBI lineage: Bacteria > Pseudomonadati > Pseudomonadota > Alphaproteobacteria > Hyphomicrobiales > Rhizobiaceae > Rhizobium > Rhizobium sp. PRIMUS64. The sequence goes on from NZ_JALBGX010000130.1 coordinate 2,350, forward strand.
CTGGTGAAGGCCGAGGGTGCGCGCGTCGTCGCCGTCTCCTCGCGCGGTCACGTCTTCTCCGGCGTCGATTTCGACGATCCGAATTTCGAGAACCGCGAATACGCGCCCTATCTCGCCTATGGCCAGTCGAAGACGGCAAATGCTCTCTTTGCGGTCTCACTGGACGCTTTGGGTGCGAAGCACGGTGTCAGAGCCTTCTCGCTGCATCCCGGCGGTATCGTCACCACCAATCTGGTCCGCCACCAGTCGAGCGACTTCCTCAGGGCGAGCGGCTATGTCGATGAGGATGGCAAGCCGGTCATCGATCCGGAAAACAACAAGAAGACGATTGAGCAGGGGGCGTCGACCACCGTCTGGTGCGCCGTCAGCGAGAAGCTCGAGGGTCTCGGCGGCGTCTATTGCGAGAACTGCGATATCGCCACCGCCGTCCCCGGCGATTCGACCGAGATGCTCGGTGTCCGCCCTTGGGCAACCGATCCGGAATTTGCCGAACGCCTTTGGCAGCTGAGCGAGCGGCTGACGGGCTTCATCGCCAGCTGATGGCGCCAAACGGCCACCCACAGTCACGGAGTCTGATTTCTCTACAACCTAAGTCTAAGGTGTCGCCGCTGTTTGCAACTTGTTAACCATGTTGCCTGAAGCTTTTCTGATTGGGGCGGGGGAGCGTCGGTCATGCATGCGCTGAAGGCGATAGACGATCTGGCCGGAGAACCGGCGGTCGAAGCGGGGGGGCCAGACCCCGAGGCGCTGCGCCACATCCTGCTGCGCCTTGCCGAAGAAGCCTCCACCCTTGGCATTGATCTCGTCGATATCGCCGGCGCTATCCAGGATATGGCGGGAATGTCGGCCCGGCATGCCTCCGCCTTCGATCATGTCACCCGCACAGCGCTGTCGATTGCCGAGACCAACCGCTCGGTCGCCGTGTCGCTGCGCGAGACCGACCGCACGGCGGCCGAGGCCCGCCACATGCTGAAAGAATCGGCCGACCGCCTGACCGGCTCCGTCGCCGAGATCGGCCACATGGTCCAGTCCTCCAACGAGATCGGCACTGAGATCGCCGGCTTCTCCAAGTCGCTTGCCGATGTCGACAATATCGCCGAGGAGATCAGCACCATTGCCCGCCAGACCAACCTGCTGGCGCTGAATGCCGCGATCGAGGCGGCGCGCGCCGGCGATGCGGGCAAGGGTTTTGCGGTCGTCGCCGCCGAGGTCCGCGCGCTTTCGCTGCAGACCTCGAAGGCGACCGGCTCCATCCAACAGACGCTGGACGAACTGCGCGTGAAGATCGACCGGCTGTCGGCCGTCGGCAGCGATGCGCGCGACAGTGCGGCCGGCGTGCGTGACAAGTCGGAGGCGATGCGCGGTGCCTTCGAAAGCATGGAACATGTCATCACCCGCATCCTCGACAGTTCGACTGTCATGGCCAACACCACCGAGGCGGTCGACCAGCAATGCGCCGGCTTCGTCGAGAAACTCGGCGAGATGTCAGCCGAAGTCGCTGGCTCGAATGTCAGGCTGCAGCAGGCGGCGAAACGCGTCGACAGCGTCGTCGGCCTGTCGGAAACCCTGATCCAGCTGACGGCGAGCGCCGGCGTCAAGACCGCCGACAGCCGTTGGATCGAGGAAGCGCAATCGGTGGCAAGACAGATTTCCGGCGCCTTCGAACGCGCCGTCGCTGAAGGCCAGATCGGGCTCGATGCTCTCTTCGATCGACGCTATCGGCCGATAGCCGGCTCCGATCCGGCACAGGTGATGGCAGCCTTTACCGAGCTCACCGACCGCCTGCTGCCGCCGATCCAGGAACCCGTCACAGCCTTGGACGAGCGCATCGCCTTTTGCGCGGCGATCGACGAGAACGGCTATCTGCCGACTCACAACCGAAAATTCTCGCAAGCCCAGCGGCCCGGCGACACCGTCTGGAACACCGCCAATTGCCGCAATCGCCGCATCTTCGCCGATCGCGTCGGTCTTGCCGCAGGCCGCAGCACCGCGCCTTTCCTCGTCCAGACCTACAGGCGCGACATGGGCGGTGGCAATTTCGTGATGATGAAGGATATCTCCGCTCCGATCACCGTGCGCGGACGGCACTGGGGCGGATTGCGGCTGGCAATCAAGGTCTGACCCCGGGATCAAACTCTGATCCCGCATTGCCGCCGCCCACAGGCCGGTCTATACCGCACCAATGAGACTACGCGCCGACATCTTCGTTTCAGCCCTCCTGCGCCGCGTCTTTGCCAGCGGCGATTTCGCCGCCGTCGAGAAGAAGGGCGCGGAGGAGGCGGGTGCGATCTTTATCCGCCAGCATTTCCGCAGCGGCCTGGAAACGCTCTATGCGCCGGCGCCGCAGACCGCCTTCGACGAAGGTCAGGCCGGTGACCGCCTGTTCGAGATCCGCCTGTCGCGCAGCGAACCGGAAGCGGTGCGTGCGATGCTGGAGCGCGAACGCAAATTCGACCCCGATCTCTGGATCGTCGAGTTGGAGGCGGAGGAATTGGGGGACATGATCCCGCTTGCCAAGGGCGGCTGACGGCCAGGCGCGTCAGCTCCTCACCATTTCGAACAGCTCACCATGCGGTGAGGTTAGTCATTCCAGCTCAGCGATACCGCCGCCCCATGACGCGCATGTCGCGCTGCGGCGCCGCCTGGCGGATGAAACGATGGTCGGGTGCTGCCGGCGCCGGCGTATCAGGCGCTTCCGGCCTATAGGTGTAGCGATCCGCACGCCGCCAGGCTTCGACGCGTTCGTGGCATTCTTCCGGGTCGAGTGCATCGAGCACCATCCAGCCGCGCGTGACGTTGTGCTGCTGTTCGGCAAGGTGCGGATAGAGCCTTTCGAGCACAAAGACGGCGTCGAGAAAGCCCATGCCGAGGCTGGTCAGCGTCGTGGCGAGCTGCTGGCCGGAAAGATCGAGCATGATGCGCTCGGCAAGCCAGCGGCTGGCGGAAAGCGCGTCGGCAAGTGCGGTTGCGAAATGCGTCGCCTCGCGCGAGCGAGCGAAGCGCACCAGCAGCGCCTCTTGAATGTCTGTCAGCGTGCGCAGACCGAGCCTGTCCTCGTCGGCACGGCCGAGATGACCGGCAAGCCCGAGGATGCGCTCGCGCAATGCCTCTTCATTGGCAACCCGCTGTTCCTCCAGCGCATCTGCCTCGTTGGTTTCGGCAGGCGCTGGTGAAAGCGGGACGGCCGGCGATTCCGTGATCGGCGCCGATGCGCCCGCGGACCGCGGCTGGCTCTGGCGCAGCGCCACCAGCGCATCAATGACCTTCGGCGAGAGTGAATCGCGGCTGACGATCGCCTTGACATGCGCTGCACCCTGCATGCGCGCGATGGTGATTAGCGTATCGTCGGCGACGGCCTTTGAGGCGGCAAGAAAAGGCGCCGCGATCTCGATAGGCTGGTTGCCGATGAACAGCGCCACGGCTGCCGGCATGTTCTCGCATTGGGACAGTGCCGCGACCGCCTGGCGCTTGGCCTCGTCGGAGGAGGCCTGAAACAGCGGCATGAAAAGTTCGGCAAATTGGCGCAGTTCGGAGCGTGTCGGATGAGACAGGTTCTCGAAACTGCTGACAGTCGCCATTAACACCACGTCCTTTTTCCTGACGGCCAAGGGGCCTTCTAGGTCTCGAAACCGGTCACGCACAAAAACACCCCGAAAACGCAGAACAAGGGGACCAAGGGCCGATATGCGCTGGCGGAACGCATGTCAGGCCATACGGTTATGAACAAATCCTACACCGGTACGGTTAATGCATGCTGAAGATTTTATTAAAAAGCAACAGAAATATACACGCTAAGCGAGTGTCGGCATGGCTAGCCGGCACTATAAAAGTGATCGGTTTGGAAGCGCCGTTGCGCGATGCTCATCGCCGCTGTGATGGTGGAAAAGCTCAGGCGATCCTATGATCGCGCAGCGCGTGCAGCAGCTTTTCGCGGCTGTCGTAACCGGCCTGATAAAGGTCGAGGGCTGCGGATGCCGCGAACTGCGCCTCGACGCTTTTGATGTCGATGCGCCGTTCCGAGCACCAGGCATCGAGGGCACTGCGCAGCACGTCGAGATCGTCAGGCGAGAAGGATGAATTCACCAGCAAAGACACCGCTTACCCTCCGCATTCCGGCAAGAGCGGGGAACATCTCCGATCGATCGGTGCCCGGAAACATGTGATCGACATGCGCGAACATACGCCCATCTGAGCGCCTCGCAATTAAATATTTTCATGACGCATTTTTGCAACACTGTCCCTTTCCCGGCGGGGAGATTGCCGCGCCAATGCCAACTATATGAATTATCTCTAATTTTATGCGTCGACGCCAGGCCGGGCCTTTGCGCGGGCGGCGTGAAACCAAATCAACTCTTCGGGCGTTAAAGGAGAAGTGAGGTGAACTGTGTTTGGCATCCGCCGAATATTAGTAAACTGTTAACTGTCATGTGGCTCAATTCGGATAGGAACGACGCGATTTGAGTAGTTGGATCGTTGAAACTCCGCATCACGGTATTTCAATCAAGTGCCGTGGGAAAGGCGCGAATGCCCTCGGTCCGGTCATCCCGGCACTGCAGGACGCGCCGGCTCGCACATTGGCGGGCAGGGTGAAATCCATCGCAAGTTCATCCGTCTCGGGCAGTGCATGGAGACGAGAATGGCAATAGTAGTCGCATTGGCGGATCGGCGGCCGCGGGCGCCGCGTCGCCCGGACAAAGAGCCCCGCGAAGCCAAGATCCTTTGGTTCACCGGCGTCCGCTACGAGCGGTTGGCCGAGAGCCCGAAACATCGTCCGGCGCCCGCGCCGCGCGTCAACAAGAAGTAACCGCTCTTCAACCTCAGCGAGCGGCGAATTGCTCGCAGCCGGCTTCCGTCAGGAAGTTGCGCGCGGCCTCATCGAAGCTCGCCTGCGGCGCCAGCGTCCGCAGCACGGCATAACCGTCCGGCCGTGCCATTTCCACCAGGATCGCCTGCTGCAGCTCCTGCGGCAGGTTTTTGCGCAGGTCGGTCAGCTGGATCGGACTGCCGGCCACCACATCGAGCGCACCACCGACCGACGTCCTGTCGTTCATGCTGAAGACCTCGTTGGAGGCGCTGTCGTAAATCGCGATCGACCAGAAGGGCACATTGCCCTTGGCGGTGAAATGCACCGGCGCATCCTCGACATCGAAGGAGCAGACGGCGGTGCGCACGAAGGGGTCGCCATTGGCAAGGCCGGCTTCGTCATACTGGTTGCCGAGCAGGTAGAAATTGTTGAGGTCGCCCTCTGCCTCCACGCGGGTTGCCGCATCCTTGCCGGTGAAATGCGGCAGCGACAGGATGATGACGAGATGCAGCAGGGCTGCGCCGAAAAGACCGGTCAGGACGGCGAAGAATATCCTAAGCATTGCCGCATCCGGTCTTGGTGAGTTTCGGCATGGCGAGGTCGATCACGCCGGAACTACCGGCGGTCGGAGTGTCGAACAGTGTCAGCACCAGCCGGAAAGTGCCGGCCTGTGGCAGGGCCAGCCAGTTGCCCGGCTGCGCCACGGCGGATATCTCGATCGAGAAACTGCTGTCTTGCTGGCGCAGCACCGTCCAGGAATTGAGCGCTGAGGGATGCCCGGTCGCCACCGCCGCCGGATTGCCGCCATTGTCGGCGGTAAACAGGGTCCAGAGCCGGGCAGGCGGCGTTTGCCCGCTGATGCGATAGCGGCAGCCGGCATTCAGCCGCGCGCCGTCGTCGTCGACGCTCGCCGTGAAGGTCAGGCCCTCGGCGCTGCCATAGAGCAGCTTGCCGGCGCGCGCCCGGTGCGATTTGGCATAAGGATCAGCCTCGACGGTCTGCAACGCCGGAAAGGCCTCCCAGGCGCCGAGCTTGATCGCCCCGAAACCCTGCGTCGCATCCAGCGCATAAAGCGAAATCATGATCCCGCCGCCAAAGGCGACGATCAGCGTGATCGCGATAAAGAGGGGGAATCGAAACACGTCAAGACCTTGGAAACCATATCGGATGAAAGGGTTACCACTGATTCTGGCAGGGTGGAATGCCACGCCACGACATAGAGGCCGATTGATCCACGGTCATGCCAACTGCGGCAAAGCCGTCATGGCGCAGGCGGCGACAGCAATCCACGCCGATGCATCGATGCCGGCGGACGCTGATGGGAGATCTGGACGTGAGGCGTGGCCGGCTACTCCGCGCTCGCCACCTTCGCCGGCGCGAGCGGGGCGGCATCCTTCAGCTTCTCGCCGAGCTTCTTGAGGATGTCCGTCGATTGAACCGAAAGCATGCGCGGCCGGATAAGCTGCGGCAATCCGTCCTGCGGCTTAGCGGCGGCAGTCTTGGCGAGATCCTTGTCCGAGGGTAGGGGGTTTTCGATGCCGGGGATGGCCCGCAGCGTGACACCTTGGTGGGCGTAGTCCATGGCGCGCTTGAAGGTCATCGCCGGCAGCGAGCCGCCGGTCATCTCGTTGGTCGAGGTATAGTCGTCATTGCCGAACCAGACGGCACAGGTGTAATTGCCGGTGAAGCCGACGAACCAGGCGTCGCGATAGGCCTGGGTCGTGCCGGTCTTGCCGGCTGTCACGATGCCGTTGTCGAGGGCTGCCTTGCGCGCCGTGCCGACATAGGGAACGCGCGACAGCATCTGGTTCATATAGGCATCGGCCTTTTCGGAGAGCACGCGTTTCGGCGCCGGCTCGTCGCGGTCGAAATCGTAGAGCACGTCGCCGTCGTAATCGAGGATCTGGGTGATGCCGTGGCGGCGCGACTGGTAGCCGCCGGCCGGGAAGGTGGCGTAGGCCGTCGCCTGGTCGAGCACCGTCACCTCGGAGGTGCCGATCGGGATGGTAACGTCGTCGCGGATCGGCGTTTCGACGCCGAGGTTTTTCGCCATTGCCCGGATCGGCTGAATACCGAGCTTTTCCTTGGCGAGCCGCACCGGCACGGTGTTGATCGACTGGGCGATGGCGGTCTCGAGTGTGATGCGGCCGGCATAGCGATTCGCATAATTATGCGGGCTCCAATTGCCCCAGGAGATCGGCGCGTCGACGATCGTCGTCTGCGGCGTCATCCCGCTCTCCATCGCCACCGAATAGGTGTAGACCTTGAAGGAGGAACCCGGCTGGCGCAGCGCCCTGGTGGCGCGGTTGAACTGGCTCTCGCCGTAATCCCGGCCGCCGACCATGGCGCGAACGGCGCCGCCGTTCTCGATCATCACCATCGCGCCCTGCTTGGCGTGATAGGCCTCGCCATATTCGCGCAATGAAGTCTCGACCGAATCCTCGGCCGCCTGCTGGATGCCCATGTCGATCGTCGTGCGCACGATCAGCGAATGCTGGTGGAAACGCGGTGACAGCCGCTGCACCTCGTCGAAAGCCCAATCGAGGAAGAAATCGGGCGATTCCACCTCGTTGCGGTCGACGACGGTGGCTGGATTGCGCCTGGCGGCGATCACCTGGCCCTCGGTCATCAGCCCGCTCTGCACCAAATTGGTCAGCACTTCGTTGGCGCGGGCACGCGCCGCCGGCAGGTTGACATGCGGCGCGTATTTGGCCGGCGCCTTGAACAGGCCGGCAAGCATGGCGGATTCGGCAAGGTTCACATCGGTGATGTTCTTGCCGAAATAGAACTGTGCCGCCGCCGCTGCGCCGAAGGTGCCGCCGCCCATATAGGCGCGGTCGAGATAGGTGGAGAGGATTTCTTTCTTGGAAAGGTTCGCCTCGAGCCATAGTGCCAGGAACGCCTCGGTGACCTTGCGGTCGATCGAGCGTTCGTTGGACAGGAACAGGTTCTTGGCGAGCTGCTGGGTCAGCGTCGAGCCGCCCTGCACGACTTCGCCGGCGCGTGCATTCTCGCTCATGGCGCGGAAGAGGCCGATGAAATCGATGCCGAAATGGTCGAAGAAGCGCCGGTCCTCGGTGGCGATCACCGATTTGATCAGCGAATCCGGCAGCTCGTCGATCGGCACGGAATTCTGGTGGATGACGCCGCGATGGCCGATGACGTTGCCATAGCGGTCGGTGAAGGTGACGGCGAAATCGCCGCGGTTGCGCCAGTCCTCCTTGGTCGCCTCGAAGGCGGGCTGGGCAAGCAGCAGCATCAGCACCGAGCCGGCCGCCCCGAGCGTCAGCCCTTCGCCGGCAAGTTCGAAGACCATGCGCTTCCAGCCGCGCACGCGGAAGCGGCGGAAGAAGATGGTAATGTCTTCCCAGATCTCGGCGGCGCGGAAGCCGGCGTTCCAGACGGTCGAATCGATCCAGGAATCGATGCGCAGCAGAATGTGACGGCTCTTCCTCGGCCGCTTGTCCGCAGCCTCGTTCGCCGCTTTTCCGGGCCTGTTTTCTGGCCCGTTTTCTGGGTTGTCCGGATCCTGCACGTCCTGTATTCCCGCCTGATCGCGCTTCGGTCATATCCGACGAAAGCGCGAGGCCCGCATATGGCCGCAAAGCTCTCCGATACCAGGAGAGAATTCTCCGAGTACCAGGAGTATACTGAGAATTGATTGATTTTGCGGCTGATAACAAGAGAGATGCATGCGGGTCACGCGAATTTGCGGGCCGCTGTTGCAAGAAACGAACGATGAACGATCTGCCCTTCTGGAAGAGCAAGACGCTAGCCGAAATGACCGTCGCCGAGTGGGAAAGCCTCTGCGACGGCTGCGGCCTCTGTTGTCTCAACAAGATCGAGGAATGGGATAGCGGCGATATCTATTTCACCTCGGTCAGCTGCAAGCTGCTCGACGGCCAAAGCTGTCGCTGCTCCAGCTATGAGAACCGCTGGGATTTCGTGCCGGACTGCGTGCAACTGACGAAGGAGAACGTGCCTGACATTGCCTGGCTGCCGCCCACCTGCGGCTACCGGCTGGTCAATGAAGGCCGCGATCTTTACTGGTGGCACCCGCTCGTCTCCGGCGACCCGGAGACCGTCCATGCCGCCGGCATTTCCGCGCGGGGCCGCGCGATCAGCGAAAATGAGATCGATATCGACGATCTCGAGGATTATGTCGTCGACTGGCCGCTGACGGTGGGTGAGGAGAAGGACGAAGAGGAAGCCTAGAACAAGATGATTTTAGGCCGGGTCGGCCTAAAATCTGAATCCTGTTCTAACTTAAAGAGTTAGAGCATGATGTCGTCTGAAAACCGCTTACACTTTTCGGCATCATGCTCTAGGCGGGCTCAGGACCTTATTGCCGCGAGGAAGCGCCGCAGTTCCGTCTCGACATAGGCAGCCACCGGCCCGTCTGCGCCAAAACCCCACCAGAGCAGCGATCCCTGCCATTGCGACAGCATCAGCCGGGCGATTGTCTCCGGCGCCTTTGCCGATCCGAAACATCGGGCGATTGCCGCCGTCAGTGCCGCTCCCCAGGCCGCACCCCGGGCACGCAGCACCGGATCGCGGAAATCCTCGCGAAGCACCAGCAGTCCCTCGCCATAGGCGGCGGCATTGTCGCCGTAATCCTGCGACAGGCCGACGAGCAGCGCGACGGCGCCTTCCGGCGTTTTCGGCACGGTCTCGGCAAGCCGCGCTGTTTCCGCATCCAGCCGGCCCCAGGCGTAAAGCAACGCGGCGCGCAGCATCGCCGCTTTCGTCGCGAAACGCTGCACCAGCGTCGAGCCGGAAAGTCCGCTCGCTTTCGCCACCGCCGCAAAGGTCGCCGCCTCCGGCCCCTCGGCGTGGATCAGCGCCAGCACCATGGCGAGAAGCTGTTCATCGGAAAGTGTGCGGCGACGCGGCATGAAATTCCTCTTGCATTCGCCTCGAATGTAAACGATCATTCGTTTATATACAAGCGGCGCCAGCTGGAGCAATTCCAGGAAAAGTGTGAAGCGGTTTTCCTTCCGGAATTGCGTAAAAACAAAGAGTTAACCCCGGGTGCCTACGGCATGAAGGCCGTTCTAGCGTGGAGGATGGAGAAGTGACAGCGAACTTGCGGGAGAAAGTTGCCTTGGTGGCGGGTGCTACGCGCGGCGCCGGTCGAGGCATCGCGGTGGAACTCGGCGCCGCCGGCGCCACCGTTTACGTGACGGGGCGCACGACGCGCGCTCAGCAATCCGAATATATGAGACCGGAGACGATCGAGGAGACGGCCGAGCTGGTGACATCAGCCGGCGGCAGGGGCATTGCCGTGCAAGTGGACCATCTCGTCGAGGAACAGGTCGAGGCGCTGGTCGCCCGCATCCGCGGCGAAGCCGGCCGGCTCGATATTCTCGTCAACGACATCTGGGGCTGCGAGAAACTGTTCGAATGGGACAAGGCCGTCTGGGAGCATTCGCTGGACAAGGGCCTGCGCATGCTGCGGCTCGGCATCGAGACGCATCTGATTACCGCCCACTACGCCCTGCCGCTGATGATCGAGCGGCCCGGCGGGCTGCTGGTCGAGATGACCGACGGCACGGCCGAATACAATGCCACCCATTACCGGCTGTCGCCCTTTTACGACCTCGTCAAAACCGGTGTCACACGCATGGCCTGGGCGCATGCGCAAGATTTGGCGAAACATGGTGCCACCGCAATTTCGATCACGCCCGGTTGGCTGCGCTCCGAAATGATGCTGGATGCTTATGGCGTCAGCGAGGAGAACTGGCGCGAGGCGACGAAGGTACAGCCGCATTTCGCCATTTCCGAAACGCCGCATTTCGTCGGCCGCGCCGTTGCCGCTATCGCTGCCGATCCCGACCGCGCCCGCTGGAACGGACAATCGCTATCGAGCGGCGCGATCGCCAAGACCTATGGCTTCGACGATATCGACGGTTCTCGGCCGGATTGCTGGCGCTACATGGTGGAAGTGCAGGAGCCCGGCAGGCCGGCGGACGTGACGGGCTATCGCTAGAACAGCATGATTTTAGGCCGGATCGGCCTAAAATCTGAATTAGAGCATGATGTCGTCTGAACCGCTCTCAAGTCCGTTACCGGGCGGCGGCGAGGCGCGCTGCGTCGCGAAACGAGACCAGTCGCTTCGTCTGTTCGTCCCACAGCACCAGCTTGACGCAACGCAGGCTTTCCATGAGCGTGATGCGGCCCATATCGGCAAGCTCAGGATGGTCTCGCAGCACCTCAGGCAGCCGGTAGTAGGGCACCCGGCTCGACAGATGATGCACGTGGTGGATGCCGATATTGCCGGTGATCCAGCGCAGCACTGGCGGCAGGTCGTAATGCGAGGCACCGTGGAGGGCCGCATGCTGGAACTGCCAGTCCGGCTTCTTCGACCAATGTGTTTCCTCGAATTGATGCTGCACGTAGAACAACCAGACGCCGGCAGCACCTGCCAGAAGCACGGTCGGCAGATGCACCAGTAAAAAGGGGACGATTCCGACCGCCCAGATCAGCAGCGCGGCGACCAGTGCGATGGCAAGATTGGTCGCCATGGTCGAGACCCAGGGCAGGGCGCCGGAGCGCATCATGCCGAAAGGCAGGCGCTGCTTGAAGAGGAACAGCCAGGCCGGTCCGATCCCGAACATCACGATCGGATGCCGGTAGAGCCGGTAACCAAGCCGGCCCCAACGCGACAGCGCGTTGTATTCGGCGATTGTCAGGGTTTCGATGTCGCCAACGCCGCGTTCGTCCAGGTTTCCGGCCGAGGCGTGGTGTTCCGCATGCGCCCGGCGCCAATAGTCGTAGGGCGTCAGCGTCAGGATGCCGATCGTGCGTCCAACCCAGTCGTCGACGCGGCGACGGGCGAAAAACGAGCCGTGGCCGCAATCATGCTGGATCATGAACAACCGGAGCAGGAAGGCGGCGGCGGGAAGGACGAGGATCAGGCCGGGCCAGAAGCTGTAATGAACCGCTGCCCAAGCGGCAGCCCAGAACAGCGCGAAAGGGATGACGGTGACGACAAGCTCGAAAGCGCTGCGTCCGGCTCGTGGCTGGCGATATCCGGCAAGGATCTTCAGCCAGCGTTTTTCAGCGAAAAGCTCGGCATTCGCCCGGGATCGCTCAGGGGTTTCGTTCTCCGGGTTTTCGTCAGACTCGCCCAAAGGGGCCACTTGGGTTTCCTCGCACTCGCTGCGGCGCGCAGATTCGATCACAGAGTGACGCCGTGAAAGGCCGCGATGGCCGAAAGGCCGAGTGCAATCACTACGGCCGAGCGAATGAGGAAGAGCGGATAGTCGAAGTGGTACATTGTATGAAGAGTGGTCATGGTTGCAGCAATTCCTTTTTCGAGAACATGTCAATGGGTGATGATGTCACGCCAGCGTGTCCGACAGGACGCGCTATCACTTGCGCCGTTACGCGCAGCGAGGGCGAGAGTGGCGGCTCGATAAGAGGTTCTATTTCTTTGGAGCACTGCCCTGCGGGGCGGTTTTGGTCGCCGTCTTCATCTGGTTGGCGAATGTGCTTTCCACCTTCGCTTCCTGCTTGTCCTTCTTCGGCTTCCGGACCTCGCGATTGCTTCTTACCTGTCCTTTTGCCATGGATAAAATCTCCCTTTAGATCGAAATTGAAAGCCGCAGCCTGCGTGGTATTCGCCCCGTTTGTCGGTCGCGATCGAGATCGCGGGATCGTCATGAGGGGCAACCCGACAACACCGGGCCGCAGGGATGGAATGAAAATGATGCCTGCTGAAACCGCATCGCTGTCTGGAGGCGGATGACCGGAGAGGTCACCGAAAGCCAAACCCGACGTTGAGACGGGACGTCACCATGCTTTCGCGATCGGGAAAATGGCGGGCCGGAAATCCGGTCACCGCAAATGCCGCATCGGCCAAATCAGCGAGCCCTCCTTATAGAGTAAAATTGAGGTGCCATTAAGGCCGTCGCCGCAGGAAAGCCATATTTCCACAGGGCATAACGCCTGTCGCACAAAAACTATGCAGCGGTTTTGCGATCACGACATGCGTGAAAACAAAGAGCTGAAGCGCGAGGAGCGAATCTGAAAGATTGCGACCGCCTTAGTCATTCACCGGAAACAGGCGGATCAGCTTCGTTCTTTCCATCTCCGCCAAGCCTGATGTCGACATGATGCCGCGGGCCAAACAGAGTTCTATGTCCCGTCCGATATCGAGCGGCACCAGCATACCGCCGGCCTTGAGCAGGCGGTCTGTCATCGACAGAAGCAGATCCACTTTCGCCTGGCAGCCATCGATTTCCAGGAGCGCCACCCGGCGCTCCCTGTCGATGTCTGCGAGATCCCTAGCCTGTTGCCGTTGTTGGTAAGCCCCGAATTGCACCCATCCGAAATAACCGGTCGCTGCGACGCAGATACAGAGCAAGAGGATTTTGCGCACAATAATCCTTCGGAGCCGGGCGGCTCGCTCGCCTCTACAGCGCCGTGCGTCTTTTTAGACGCGCAAAGGACGCTGTAGCACTTTGAATTGCTGCATAATTTTGCCCTTAAATCGATTCCGATTTAAGGAATTATGTAGCGGAGGATTTCCTGGTTTCTCCGAGTGACGGAAATGCTCGATCTTTTTGTTTTTGCGCTATCCGGAGGCAAAACCGCTGCGCACTTTTGTTGGTACTGCTCTAGCCGACAGCGCGTCTTTCGCGGGGCAATCCCTGTATCGCATATCGGTTAAAGACGGGGGTTACCGGTTTCGGCGGCGTCTTCAGCTTGCCGAAATGGTGTTCGAGCGCTTGTGAGAGCAAGGCCGGCGAGGTGACGCCCTCTTCGAACAGCCTGATCAACAGTATGGCCGCGACGTTGAAGACACGTTCGTTGCCGATCAGGATTTTGGCGTCGTAGCCGGCGTCGTCGAGCACGCCCTGCAGCATGTCGAGATCGGACGAAGTCAGATGCGGCTTTTCGAAAGTGGAAGACATCGGTCCTCCTTTCATCGGGGCAAGGGTATAAAAACCCTCAGTCGGCAGCGCCCGTACACTGGCTGCCGAAGTTGCGACCATGCGCCTTTCAACCAGGCAACGCAACGGGATTCTTGCAGCAAATATCGCTGCGGTTGATGAGTAGCCCGCACCGGTCAGGGTGCGGGCCGATGACGGTCATTCCGCCGCCTGATAGATGGGCCTCCGGGCGGCCGATCTCCGCGGACCGGCGGCTGCAAGCAGGGTGATCGCCACCGCAAGCAGCGCCACGAAAGCGATTCCGGCGATATAGGGGTTCCAGCCGAAATGTGGCGCGGCGCCGAAGACTGCCGAGGCGGCCGCGAGCACGATGCCGCCACCGATCTGGAAGGAGGCGAAAAGCAGTCCGGAGGCGAGCCCTGACTTGTCGTCTTCCACGTCGGAAAGAGCCGCGACCTGCACCGAGGGGTAGGTCATGGCGTAGCCGAGGCCGAGCGGGATCTGCGAAAACAGCACCAGTAGGATCGGGTCGACATGTCCGAGTGCTGTCACCCAGAAGATGTAGCTGAACGCCTGCAGGCCGACACCCGCCGCCATCAGCCCGGTGGCGCCGCGATTTTGCGCAAGCGTCGCAAAACGCGGCGCCAGGAACATCACGAAGACGCCGCCGAGCGCAAAGCAGAAGCCGGTTGTGAAGGCCGACCAGCCGATGACGTTCTGATAATAGAGCGTCGCCAGGAACTGGAAGCCGACATAGGCGCCCTGGAAGAGAGCGGCGATCGCATTGGCATGCCGGAGCTTGGCCCGGCGGAACATGCCGAGCGGCACCATCGGATCGGCATGCCGCGCTTCGACCACGAGGAAGAGCAGAATCAGCACCAGCGATGCCAGCAGCGAACCCCAAGTCGGGAAGGCTTGCCAGCCGGCGGCCGCAGCATTGGTGATGCCGAAGACGAAGAGCAGCAGCCCTGGCGTGATCGTCAGCGCGCCGGCCCAGTCGAAACTGGGCCGCGGTCCCGTCCTTTTGGGGTCGGCTGGCAGCGCCAGCGGCGCCAGAAAGAGTGTCAGGATGGCGACGGGCGCGCCCATGACAAGCGTCGCCCGCCAGCTGAAGATCGTCGCGGCACCGCCGAGCACCATGCCGAGCACGAAGCCGGTGGCGCCGGTAGAGGCGAAGACGCCGAGCGCCTTTGCTCGCGCGGTTCCCTCGCCGAAGACGGAGAGCAGCAGCGCAAGGGCTGCAGGCGCGGTGAAGGCAGCCGCAATGCCCTTGATCAATCGGGCGGCGATCAGTGTCGGCGCGCTATCGACGAAGCCGCCGGCGATGCTGGCGCCGGCAAAGATCGCCAGCGACCAGAGGAAGACGCGGCGATGGCCGAAGACGTCGGCGACGCGGCCGCCAAGCAGCAGGAAGCCGCCATAGCCGAGCACATAGGCGCTGACGGCCCATTGCAGCGATGTCGCCTCCATGCCGAGTTCGGCCTGGATGGCAGGCAAGGCAACGCCGATGGTGGAAACGTCCATGGCGTCGAGGAAATTGGCGGTGCAGAGCAGCAGCAATGCCAGCCCCGCCCCGCTTCGCGATTTGGAAAGAGTCATCGAAATCGTTCCTTCTTTGCTGCCGCCTCATCGGGGGAGGTTGCCGGGCGGCAGGGAACGAGAAAATGTACAGCTTCCTTTCCTATTGCAAATTGATAGTAGCCATGCCAGGTATTACTGACGATGATGAATGACGCCACGCTTCGCAAGATCGACCTCAATCTCCTGCTGGCTTTTTCGGTGCTGATGCAGGAGCGCAATGTCAGTCGCGCCGCCGAGCGCCTGCTGCTCGGTCAGCCGGGCCTGTCGGCCGCATTGCGGCGCCTGCGCGAAGCGCTGGACGACGAGTTGTTCGTGCGTGT
>NZ_JALBGX010000131.1:0-17902 GCF_023006465.1 Rhizobium sp. PRIMUS64
GGCCACGGCGGCGCCTGCGGCGCTTGCGCTTGCGATTGCCGTCAGCTTCGCCTTCCGAGCGCGCTGCGACCGGCCGTTCGGCGACGGCCGGCTTTTCCTCGAGTTCCTCGTCTTCCTCCTCATCCACTTCGATGACGATATCGTCGTCGTCATCCTCGGGAATGGCTGCGAAGTTGAAGAGCGTTTCGATCTTGACCGGGTTTTCCACCGGCTCGCCGCGATCGATCGCGAAATGCTGTGCTCCGACCGAACCGTCCGCATCGATGACGATAGCGACGCCGAAACGGCTTTCGTAATCGATGATCGTCTGGCGCTTGTGGTTGAGCAGGTAGAGCGCGATGTCAGGCGTGGTGCGCACGGTGATGTTGTGCGTGGTGTTCTTCAGCAGATATTCCTCGATACCGCGCAGGACATGCAGGGCGACGGAGGACTGCGAGCGCACATGCCCGGTGCCGCCGCAATGCGAGCAGACCTGCGTGGTCGATTCGAGAACCGACGCGCGGATGCGCTGTCGCGACATTTCGAGCAGGCCGAAATGCGAGATCCGGCCGACCTGGATGCGGGCGCGGTCGTTCTTCAGGCATTCCTTCAGCTTCTTCTCGACAGCGCGGTTGTTGCGCTTCTCTTCCATGTCGATGAAGTCGATGACGATCAGGCCGGCAAGGTCGCGAAGGCGAAGCTGGCGGGCGACTTCGTCTGCAGCCTCGAGATTCGTCTGCAGCGCGGTGTCTTCGATCGAATGTTCGCGGGTCGAGCGGCCGGAGTTGACGTCGATCGAGACCAGCGCTTCGGTCTGGTTCATGATCAGGTAGCCGCCGGACTTCAGCGTCACCTGTGGCTGCAACATGCGATCGAGCTGAGCTTCGATGCCGGAGCGCGAGAAGATCGGGTGGATGTCGCGGTAAGGCTGAACCACCTTGGCATGGCTCGGCATCAGCATCTTCATGAAGTCTTTCGCTTCACGATAGCCTTCTTCACCGGAAACGATGACTTCGCTGATATCCTTATTGTAGAGGTCGCGGATCGAGCGCTTGATCAGCGAGCCTTCCTCATAGACGAGGCAGGGAGCGGTGGACGCCAGCGTTAGCGTGCGCACATTTTCCCACAGGCGCATCAGATATTCGAAGTCACGCTTGACCTCGACCTTGGTGCGGTTGGCACCGGCGGTGCGAAGGATGACGCCCATGCCCTGCGGCACCTCGAGCAGGCGCGCGATTTCCTTCAGGCGCTTGCGGTCGGCAGGATTGGTGATCTTCCGGGAAATGCCGCCGCCGCGCGCCGTGTTCGGCATCAGGACGGAATAGCGGCCGGCGAGCGAGAGATAGGTGGTAAGGGCTGCACCTTTGTTGCCGCGCTCTTCCTTGGCGACCTGCACGAGCAGGATCTGGCGGCGCTTGATGACTTCCTGGATGCGGTACTGCTTGCGCGGCTTGCGCTGCACGCGGTCCGGCACTTCTTCCATCGCGTCTTCGGCGCCGACGGATTCGATGACTTCCTCTTCGCCGTGATCGTCATCATCGTCGTCATCATCGTGGCGACGCTTGCTGGTATCGACGTCCTCGGAGATCGAGTCGGTTTCCACCATGGCGGCCATCGCGCCGCCGGTCGAGCCGTCATCCTCGTTGTCGACGCTCGACGCGCCTTCGGCTTCAACGTCTGTGGGAACAGCGTCTTCGGTCGCAGTCGTTTCGGCGGCCGGTTCTACGGCCTTCTTGCGGCTGCGACGCGGCCTTGCCTTCTTCGCCGGCGCTTCCTCGGCGGCCGCGGGAGATGCTGCGGCTTCTACCGCTGCCGTCTCTTCCGTTACGGCAGCCGTTTCCGGCGCCTCTGCCGGCACGATGCCGACATCCGGCTGATCCTGCTTGGAAAGATCGACCATCGGTGCGGTTTCGACATGCTCGACGTCCTCGTCGCGGCGATGCTCCTCGGCTTCGGCCCGAAGCAATGCCTGACGGTCGGCAAGCGGTATCTGATAATAGTCGGGATGGATTTCGGCGAAGGCCAGGAAGCCGTGCCGGTTGCCGCCGTAGTCGACGAAGGCGGCTTGCAGCGAGGGCTCGACCCTCGTTACCTTTGCAAGATAGATGTTGCCGCGGATCTGCTTCTTGTGCTGGGACTCGAAGTCAAATTCTTCTATGCGGTTCCCGCGAACGACAACGACGCGCGTCTCTTCCTCGTGAGACGCATCGATAAGCATTTTGTCTGCCATGTAAGCTGTGCTCCTCGGCGTGGCCGCGAGAGCGCATTCCCGACTGCTGTTGAGACAGAAAGAATGCGGTCCGCAGTGGCCGCGCCGGATAATGAAAGTCGCGCCTGATGCGAGGGGGAGGGCAGCAGCCAGACCGCAACCGGAACCATTTCGGTCCGGGGCCTGTACACTTCAGATAAAACCTGCTGCGAAACCATCAACAACCAAGCGTGATCGACAAATACGAAGACCCGTTCGGGTCCGATGAGTTTGCTCCCTGAGAGCGTGGTGGCTGATCCACCAATGAATTCCGACAATGAGCCGGAAAATCAGGATCCAGTTCTAGGGATTAAGCGCATGAGACGGCGGACGATGACCGGTGTGGCGCCAGGTCCTGATCTGGCTGGCAGCCTTTGCGGCGACTCTATCCCGTCAACACTTTACCCTGAAATTCGTTGTATGTTTTCTGTGTCACAATAGCAAGGGAAAAGCCAAATGTGCCATAATATTGATGGATTTCGCAACGCATAGAAACTGGGGATAAAGTGATCGCGATTCGGCAGGCCACAGCGGGTGTTTCGTCACAGGGACGCTGGCCGTAGCTGCGTCGGGTCCATCGCAATACAAATAGGGTGTGCGGTTTATTGTTTAAGAGGGCTCGGATCGCGGCGAAATCCGCAGCGCGGCGATCGACAATCGCAAGGCGGGTTCTGGCGGCGCTTTTGGCCGCTAGTCTCCTGCCGGTCGCTGCCAGCTCCGTCGAGGCCGGGGATCCGCTGCTTGCCTATGGCGCGCGCATCGTCGGCGACGATGCAAGGACGCGCATCGTCATCGATTTCGATCGCGAGCCGCGCTTCTCGGTCCACTATATCGCCAATCCGGAACGCATCGTCGTCGACCTTCCGGCGACAGCCTTCGGTTTTCCGGCGAAGGATCTTGCCGCCCGCGGCCTGTTCAAGGATATCCGCTACGGCAAGATGGACGAGGAGAGCGCCCGCATCGTGCTGACGACGGCAGGGCCGGTGAAGCTGGCGCTTGCCAAAGTGCAGGCCGACGAGGCCGGCAAGGGTCATCGCCTCGTGCTCGATGCCGAGATGATCGACAAGCGGGCCTTTGCCGAACTGGTGAAGACGCAATCCTGGAGCGATCGAGGTGAGGCGGCTCAGACGACCAGCGCCATTCCCGCACCGGAAAAAGCTGCTCCCGGCGATTTCGTCATCGCCGTCGATGCAGGCCATGGCGGCATCGATACCGGCGCGATCGGCGTCGACACCAAGACCGAGGAAAAGCAGGTGACGCTTGCCTTCGCCAAGGCTTTGACCGACCGGCTGAACAAGGAGCCGGGCATCAAGGCTATCCTGACGCGTGAGGATGACGAGTTCCTGTCGCTTTCGCAGCGTGTGCTGATCGCCCGCCAGAACCACGCTGGGCTTTTCATTTCGCTGCATGCCGACACGCTGAAGCAGAAGGATATCCGCGGCGCCACCGTCTACACGATCTCCGACAAGGCATCCGACAAGCTCGCCGCCGACCTTGCCGAACGGGAAAACCTTTCCGACCAGATCGCCGGCAAGGAGACGGTCGCCGAGCCGCCCGAGGTCGCCGACATCCTGCTCGATCTGACGCGGCGCGAGACGCAGGCCTTCTCGATCTCGCTGGCCGAGAGCGTGCTGAATTCTTTCAAGGATCAGGTCGGCACCATCAACAATCCGCATCGTCATGCCGGCTTCCGTGTGCTGCAGGCCCCTGACGTGCCCTCGATCCTTCTCGAGATCGGGTTCCTCTCGAATGCCGAGGACGAGAAATTGCTGCTCGACGAGGCCTGGCGCGGGAAGATCGCCGGTCTCTTGACCGACGCAGTCAAGCGATACCGTGCCGCCGTCATGGCGAATGGCGGCTAATATACGCGCCCCAAAATCTGTAGGGGTCGCAGCTCGACGACATGCATAAAATCAAAGACTTGAAGTGCGTCTCCTGAATCAAGTTCTGAGCAAGATGCCTCAGATTAGCGGCGGGGGCAGGCGTTGCTTGGATGTGACAGTTCTAATGAAACGCGGCCGCAGCAGTGAATGCGGCGCAGACAGCCCTATTTTGCTCACATTCGCGCCGTTACTCCGGCTTATGTTTCGTAAGCCTTGAGCGCGGAATCGGCTTGTGGCGGTAACGCTCATGGAGTAAGCCGCGCAACGTGCAAATTGCCTTGATCTGTACAATCGTTGCGGCTGCGCCGATTGAAGATCGAAAAGACCGGTAGCTGAAATATGGTTAGACTTTTTGGATATTTCTTCGGAATGGCCTGCGTCCTGTTTCTGGTCGCGGCGGCGGGTATTGCCATCTATCTCGCCAATGTCGCGAAGGATCTTCCGGACTATGCCGTTCTGAACAGCTATGCGCCGCCGGTGACGACCCGCGTCCATGCCGGAAACGGCGCTCTAATGGCCGAATACGCCAAGGAAAAGCGTCTATTCCTGCCGATCCAGGCCATTCCGGACCGTGTGAAGGCCGCTTTCCTGTCGGCCGAAGACAAGAATTTCTACAATCATCCGGGCGTTGATCTCACCGGCCTCGGCCGCGCCATCCTCGTCAACCTGCAGAATTTCGGTTCCGGCCGCCGCCCGGTCGGTGCTTCCACAATCACCCAGCAGGTGGCCAAGAATTTCCTTCTGAGCTCGGACCAGACCATCGACCGCAAGATCAAGGAAGCGATCCTTTCCTTCCGTATCGAGCAGGCCTACAGCAAGGACAAGATCCTCGAACTCTACCTGAACGAGATCTTCTTCGGTCTGAATTCCTATGGCATCGCCGGCGCAGCACTCACCTATTTCAACAAATCCGTCACCGAACTGACCGTCGCCGAAGCCGCCTATCTGGCATCGCTGCCGAAGGGGCCTGCCAATTATCATCCGTTCCGCCATCCCGAGGCTGCACTCGAGCGCCGCAACTGGGTGATCGACCGCATGGTCGAGAACGGTTATGTCAGCCAGAGCGACGGCGAGGAAGCCAAGAAGCAGCCGCTCGGCGTCACCGCCCGCACCACTGGCCCATCGCTCTTTGCTTCCGATTATTTCGCCGAAGCCGTGCGCCGCCAGCTGATCGACCAGTACGGCGAGAAGGTCCTTTATGAGGGCGGACTTTCGGTGCGCACGTCGCTCGATCCGCAGATGCAGCTCGCTGCCCGCAAGGCGCTGCAGGACGGTCTAATCACCTATGATGAGCGCCGCGGTTTCCACGGCCCGATCAAGCAGATCGATGCAAGCGGTGATTGGGGCAAGGCGCTAGCCGATATTCCCACCCTGTCCGACGTGCCGGAATGGCGGCTCGCGGTCGTGCTCGCCGTGTCCGACTCGACCGTCGACATCGGCCTGCAGCCGGCCAAGGATGGAAGCGGCAAGGTTGCCGCCGACCGCCAGCGCGGCACGATCGACGCCAAGAACATGCAATGGGCCTTCCGTTCGGCCGACGGCGCCCGCAAGACCACGAAATCGCCGGTCGGCGCCGTGGCGCCTGGTGACGTCGTTTATGTCGCAAAGCTCGGCGATGACGCGTCGACCTCCTATCGCCTGCAGCAGCCGCCGAAGGTCCAGGGTGGCCTGGTCGCGATGGATCCGAAGACCGGCCGCGTGCTCGCCATGGTCGGCGGCTTTTCCTACGCCCAGTCCGAATTCAACCGCGCCACCCAGGCGATGCGTCAGCCAGGCTCCTCGTTCAAGCCCTTCGTCTACGCCGCGGCAATGGACAATGGTTATACGCCGGCCTCCGTCATCATGGATGCGCCGATCGAAATCGTCTCGGGCGGCCAGGTCTGGAGGCCGGAAAACTACGGCGGCGAATCCGGCGGCCCGTCGACGCTGCGTTCGGGCATCGAGCATTCGCGCAATCTGATGACGGTGCGCCTCGCCAACGATCTCGGCATGAACATCGTCGCCGAATATGCCGAGCGCTTCGGCATCTACGATCACATGCTGCCGGTTCTTTCCATGTCGCTCGGCGCCGGCGACACGACTGTGCTGCGCATGGTCTCGGCCTATTCGGTCATCGCCAATGGCGGCAAGCAGATCAAGCCGACATTGATCGACCGCATCCAGGACCGCTACGGCAAGACGATCTTCAAACATGAGGAGCGTGTGTGCGAGGGCTGCAATGCCGGCGACTGGCAGAACCAGGAAGAGCCGAATGTCGTCGACAATCGGGAAACCGTTCTCGACCCGATGACCGCCTACCAGATCACCTCGATGATGCAGGGCGTCATCCAGCGCGGCACCGCTGCCGGCAAGATTGATCTCGGCGGTCGCGACGTCGCCGGAAAGACCGGCACCACCAACGACGAGAAGGATGCCTGGTTCGTCGGCTTCACGCCGGATCTGGTTGCAGGCCTCTATATGGGCTTCGATACGCCGGCCCCGCTCGGCCGCGGCGGCACCGGTGGCGTCTTGTCCGCCCCGATCTTCAACGAATTCATGCAGGCTGCCGTCAAGGACACGCCGGAATCGAAGTTCGTCATTCCATCAGGCATGAACCTGATTTCGATCGACCGCAAAACCGGCATGGCGGCTGGCGACGGCGATCCGAACACCATCGTCGAGGCCTTCAAGCCCGGCACCGGCCCGGCCGACAGCTTCTCCGTGATCGGCATGGACAGCACCATGGCGCCGGAAGAGATCCTGAAGACCTCGCCGCAGGCGAACCAGGCCGTCCAGACCGGCACGCCCGGCCTGTTCTGACCGAGGCCTGAATTTTGCACGCCCGCCGCGGCCCTTTACATCCGCGGCGGGCGTCTCTATGTCACCAGCACCTGAATAAGACCGACAGAGAAGCAGGAAAATGCGAGCGGAAATCGAAAACGTGGTCGATGAAACCAAGCAGGCTATCACCCTGCTGAGGAGGCATCTTTGACTGGGACCAGGCGATAAGACGGCTGGACTGGTTGAACAACAAGGCAGAGGATCCGAACCTCTGGAACGACGCTTCCGAAGCGCAGAAGCTGATGCGCGAGCGCCAGCAGCTGGATGACGGCATTAACGGTGTCAAGCAGCTCGAACAGCAGCTGAACGACAATATCGAGCTGATCGAGCTTGGCGAGGAAGAGGGCGACCAGAGCGTCGTCAAGGAAGCCGAGGACACGCTGAAGGCCTTGAAGGCCGAGGCTGCACGCCGCCAGGTGGAAGCCATGCTCTCCGGCGAAGCCGATGGCAACGACACTTATCTCGAAGTCCATTCCGGCGCCGGCGGCACCGAAAGCCAGGACTGGGCGAACATGCTTCTGCGCATGTACACCCGCTGGGCTGAACGCCAGCGTTTCAAGGTCGAGCTTCTCGAAGTTCATGACGGCGAAGAGGCTGGCATCAAGTCCGCGACCCTGCTCGTCAAGGGCCACAATGCCTATGGCTGGCTGAAAACGGAATCGGGCGTGCACCGCCTGGTGCGGATCTCGCCCTACGACAGCAATGCGCGTCGCCACACCTCCTTTTCGTCGATTTGGGTCTATCCGGTTGTCGACGACTCGATCCAGATCGAGATCAACGAAAGCGACTGCCGCATCGATACCTACCGTTCGTCGGGCGCCGGCGGCCAGCACGTCAACACCACCGACTCGGCCGTGCGCATCACGCATATCCCGACGGGCATCGTCGTGCAGTGCCAGCAGGAGCGTTCGCAGCACAAGAACCGTGCCAAGGCCTGGGACATGTTGCGCGCCCGCATGTACGAAGCGGAACTGAAGAAGCGCGAGGATGCCGCTAGCGCCGAAGCCGCTTCGAAGACGGAGATCGGCTGGGGTCACCAGATCCGCTCCTACGTGCTGCAGCCCTACCAGCTGGTCAAGGACCTTCGCACTGGTGTCGCCAGCAGCGCGCCGGACGACGTTCTCGACGGCGACCTGAACGAGTTTATGGAAGCAGCACTTGCCCACCGCATCAGCGGCGCCGCCGACGCGGTCGTCGAGGATGTCGACTGATCGGATTATCGATGCATTGAGATAACAAAAGCCCCGGAGACGGGGCTTTTGTTTTGCTCAAGCCATCGCGCTTATACCGCTGACTTGGAACAGCGCTGCCGACAGATTGGCAATCTCCTCATGGATGACTGCGCGCTCGATGCCTGGGGGATCGGTAAAGAGTTCTGCCGCAAAGGCAAGGCCGAGCGCCGTGCCCTCTGGCACGAAGACATAATGTCCAAGGCCGCCGCTGAAGATTTTAAGGGCGCTGCGCCGGAGCCGCGCATGCAGCCACGACGAACATTCTTCGGCCGGTGCCGCCCTGTCGGCGTCACCGACCAGGATGAGGGCAGGCGCATCGACAGCTTTCAGGCTTTCCTCGCTGAAACCGAGAACGGACCGGCCCGGCGCGCAGATGAGTGCGGCCCTGATTCTGTCGTCTCGGTAGGAGTTCGACATCCGGGACCATGAATCGCGAAACACATCGCTGGTGCGCAGCAATGCCGGGATATGGTCTGCAAGGTCGGGAAATTCCCTTGGTCCGCGCGCGCCACCCGGCTTCATCCTCGATGGTTCGAACTGCGAGAACTGGGCAACAGCCCCAAGAAGCAGCATCACGCTATAAGCCCCGGCCGAAAATCCGGCTGCGAAGACACTGTTCGTATCGATATCGCCAGAGAGATCGCTGAGCCATGCATCGCGGTGGTCGAGCATGTAGCTTAGGTCAGGCGCCCGCTCCCAAAGGCAGGCAAAGCCTTCAGCGCGATAAGGCTCGATGCCGGTATTGCCGTGATGACTGACGCCGAGCGCTGCAAACCCGCGATCGACCAGGCGTCGCGCCAGCCACTCCAGCCCGGCCGCGGATCCGCCGGTGCCATGCGACAACAGAACGAGGGGATAGGGCCCGGCCTCCGGCCGGATGGGTGCATCGCGGGCGACGGCCGCCCTCTGGAACCAGCTTCTTTCCGGGACGTCGCTTTGTGCGTCATCGGCGGCGGGGTACCAGAGGGACCAACGGATCGGTCTAGGGCCGGCGGCGTCCCAGTTCGACCTTTTCTCGTCGTAGAGGACGCCGTCGCGAAAGCCCAGTTTCATCTCTTGAATGCCCTTCGAACACGTCCCAGCCGTTCAATTCGTCGCTTTCTCGACGGTGATGTCGCCGAATTCGTCGATCAGCACGGTCCAGCCATCCGGCTCCGCGGCAGGGTCGGTCTTCAGATAGACTGTGGCGAAGAGCCCCGGTTCCTTGATGATGCCGTTCGAATTCTCGGGGCGTATATCGGTAACGTAAGGCTTCAGGTCGCTGAACTCCTGCAGCTCGATGGTCGAGGCGATCGCCGGGCCGGTCTCGGTCTGGGCAATCTGCTGCAGATAGATCTTCGAGGTCCTGTCCGGCTGGCGGACGGCAAAGAGCTTGTAGTAGCCGTGGCGCTGCGCGGCCTTTCCCTCGGGATTGGCGACGCTCTCGGCGCTCGTCGGCACCCGCTCGACCGCCGGTGCATTGCCATCGTCCTCCCAGTAGCCGGTACTGGTCGCGAAAATCACCGATGCCGGCAGGAGGGCATCCTGCGCCGGGCCGGCCGCCGCTGCAATGCTCCATCCCGCAAGCAGGAGGCTGGTCATCAATATCCGTCGCATTGCCATCGTCTCAATCCTTGAACTGCTCGGCTAGAATCCGGTCGGACCAGGAGCGGTCGGGATCAGAAAGGATGCGCGCCGTCACATGCTCCGACTGGGCGATGCGAATATGCAGCACCGACTTGACCTCGGTATTGTCGGCCACTGCGTTCACCGGTCGCTTCTCCGGCTCGAGAATGTCGATATCGACGGTCACCTTGTTCGGAAGCAGAGCGCCCCTCCAGCGCCGAGGCCTGAAAGCGCTGACCGGCGTCATGGCGAGCAGCGGCGCCTCGAGCGGCAGGATCGGGCCATGGGCGGAAAGATTATACGCCGTCGATCCGGCAGGTGTCGCCACCATCAGCCCGTCGCAGATCAGTTCTTCCAGACGGACGCGCCCATCCACCATAACCCTTAGATTCGCGGCCTGATAGGACTGGCGAAAAAGATAGACCTCGTTGATGGCGAGCGCCGTCGAGTTGGTGCCGTCGGCGTTGGCCGTCGTCATCTGCAATGGCCGGAAGACGTTTTCGACGGCGACGCAGATGCGCTCCTGAAGCTGGTCGGTGCGATAGTCGTTCATCAGGAAGCCGACCGAGCCGCGATTCATACCGTAAACCAGCTTGCCGGAGTTCATGGTGTTGTGCAGCGTCTGCAGCATGAATCCGTCGCCGCCGAGTGCGACAATGACGTCGGCTTCGTCGGCCGGGACGTCGCCATAGATGCGAATCAACTCCTCGCGCGCGGCAAGCGCCTCCGTCGTTGGTGAGGCGAGAAAGGAAAGCGTCTGAAATGAACGGCCCATGCAATGCCCTTTATGATGCTGCCCTAGCTAAAGGATAAAGGCCTTGCGCGACAAGGACGTTTTCTATCGCGAAGCGTTTTGAGCTGCAGCCGAACTGTCCGCGCAGGCACGGATTTTCCCTTTACAGAATCACAGAATCTGCTAGTTGGGCAATTATTGCCCTTGTAGCTCAGTTGGTAGAGCACCTGATTTGTAATCAGGGGGTCCCGGGTTCGAACCCTGGCGGGGGCACCATTTCCCCTTTTCGGTGCAACTATTTACGCGATGGCGTGAGGCGGAAACGCTGATCTGTGAGGCGGTTATTTTTCGCCTCCGCCTCACGAAGTCTCACGGCCGCCTCACGGCGTTTGCGAATGCGTAGGCCAGCCGAGCCGCCACGTTGTGGCCCACCCACTTCTGAAGCGTCTGGTGATCGGCGACGTTTTGGCAGCAGCAGTAATCGTCGGCACCGCGGCAGCCGCACCGCTGGGCCTGTTCCTTCATCTCGTCGTCGGTGAGGAGGCGCTGCGCTCGATATGGGAGATGCATGCTCATCAGTCGTACCCCCACGATTTTGCGATGCGGACGAACTCATCGTATTTCGGCCGGTCTGGATGGCCTTCCGGAACTGGTCGCCCGGACAGTTCCGAAATCGGCGTGCCGAGCGGTTGCCCGGGCTCGCGAGTGCTCGCGAACGATATCGAGACGTCGTCGTCGCAGTAGTACCAATCGTCCGGCGCCGCCTGGTCGCAGTGCTTGCAGAATGCAGATCGACGATCCGGATCGTGCTCGTAGTCGTGATCCTCGCAGCACTCCTCGCACCAAAGAGGCGAACCGTCTAAGGCACAAAAGCCGATCTCCTTTCGGCAGACGCGGCAATTACAATCCTGCTCTGTCATGCCCCACTCCAATTCCAGATGCCTTGAGCGCCACGTGCCGGCGCCGGCGGTGCGAGCTCGTCGACCTCGAGCATTGGCCAGCCCCAGTTGAAGGTGTCATCGCGATCGCTGTCATTGCCTGCAGCTTCGCCGAACTCTGCAGCGCAAGCATCGCCGCGCTTCGGATCGCCGACGATCGCAGTGCAGACGACGTGCGACAGCGGCAGCAGTGTCGGCAAAGCGCCTTTCTCTGCCTCGAGGATCCGTGTCAGCAGCGGGAGGGCGATTTCGGCGTGCAGACACGGCGTTTCACCTCGCGACGGATTGGAGAGGCGCGCATGAAGGTCATAGATCTCGGGGAACTTCATCGGCCGGGCGGCGGCGTGAATGGCGAGCCGTCTGCCGATGAGCCATTCGGGCGGCTTCCATCCTCGGAACTCGTAGGGCTTCGCGCCGATAGCGATTAGCGTCGCCCACGGCTGCCAGACAGTGAGGGCTTTCATCATGCGATCTTCCTCTTCTTTCGCTCTTTGGCATGCCACTTCTCCATCTTCTCGATCGCGGCGGTGGCATCCTCCTCCTCGATCGCCATGTAGTGCTTGAGAATGTCGAAGATGGTCCGGGGGCTGTGGCCGGTGATGGCGCAGATCTCGTGGATCTCGCAGCCGGCGCGCTTCAACCAGGTGACGGCCGTGTCGCGCAGGTCCTGGTCGCGCAGATCGGCGATCGACGGCATGGTCAAGGCGGCGATCGCTCTTATATCCTCGATCTTGTGACGGTAGTGGCTTGATGTGAACGGCCGCTTCAGGCGCTCGCAGACGACGACATGTTCGTCATCGATGCCGAGATCCTTGCGGCGGACGATCCCGGCGTCCAGGCGCTTCTGCAGCTCGCGGGCGATCGGGATCGAGACGCGGGCGCCGGTCTTCATCTGCCGGAAATGCATGCGGCGGGCTCTCACGCCCTCATAGCGCAGCTCCAGGCGGTCGCCCTGCCTCTGGCCGGTCCAGACGCCCAGCATGATCATGTCGCCAATCTCCGGCCATCCTGCGGCGTCTGCGGTGGCGACGTAGTGGTCGATCTCCTCGATCGAGCCGACGCGCAGCCGCGCCGGCGGCGCTTCCATGCCGAGGCCGTGGGCGGGATTGACGACCAGGCCGCGCACGCGGCCGCGGCTGATCGCCCATTCGATGGCGATGCCGAGGATGGTCATGGCGCCGTGGGCAGATGCGTGGCCGGCGAGAACGAAAAGCTTGTCGTAGACGCCGAGGCAGATCGGCTTATCGAGTGCCTCTACTTCCGACGTCCAGATATCAGGGGCGTAATTCTTGAAGACGTTGCCCTTGTAGCGGTACTCGTCGACCGTCTTCTTGGCGAGCGTGCCCATGTGCGGGTTGATGTTCGGCTCGAGCCAGTCGGCAAACAGCTGCTCGACCGAATAGGAGCGGGTGAGCGGCACGGCCGCCGGCGTCGGCTTCTTCGCCTTTGCCTTCTTCTTCGGCTTGGCGGCGTCCTCGCGGGCGAGCTGGCGGGTGAAGGCGCGGGACCACTCCAGGCATTGCCCGGCGGTCATCCAGGCGCCGTCCTCGTTCTTGAGATCCTCGCCCTCATAGCCGCGCTCGCGCAGACCCTTCGAGGGGATGAAGCGCGGGCGGCCATGGCGCCAGGTGACATAGGTGATCTTGGGATCGGGGCGGTCGGTACTCATTACAAGGTCCAATCGTTAGCAGTTCATCAGCCAGTGGCGCCGGCCGGCGCCCTGTTCGCAGTCGCAGCCGTTCTTCTGGCCGGTGGCGAAATTCTCGTCGGCAGAGATCTCCCAACGGCTTTCGATGCCGGTCGGGTTTTTCCGGTTCGTTTCCTGCTCGATCTTCTCCTTGGTCCAATCGGCAGGGGCGCAGACGCTGCAGCAAACAAGGCCAGAGGTCAGGCAGTAGAGTTCGTCGTCGGCAATGGTTTCGGTCATGGGATCCTCCTGAAAACAAATCGGCCCGGCAGCTACGCAAAACACAGGCTGCCGGGCCGTCTCTTGTGCCCGGCTGAACCGGGCGGACAGGGCCTTGCACAAGGGGGTGAGCAAGGCCGTGCAAATTTTGTGGGGCAGCAACAGGGCGGCGGTCGCTGCCCCGCGCCGCCATGGAGACGCGAGACTGTGGCGGCGCCCGGCCTACCGCTTGCGCTTGCGGACGGGGAGTACCGCCGGGAAGCGCAGGCTGCAGGCCCAGAGAATGAGGGTGAAGCCGACGATCTCGCTGAGCAGGATCGCGCCAGCGATGGCGCCGAGGGGGAGATCGGTGCAGCTCACTGGATCGACCCTCCATACATGCGGCCGAGGAGCTGCGTGGTGCTGTTCAGCGTGCCGGCGGTCATTGCCGCCTCGACGATGACGCTTGCGTTGGCCTGCTGGCTCGCCACCTGGCGCAGCTGCAGGGCGGCAAGATCCTCGAGGATGGCGCCGCGCTCCTTGAGCTCGGCAATCAGCCGCGTCATCAGATGGTCGGTCTGTCCGGCCGAAAGCTCGAGCAGTTCGATCAGGTCACGCGGTTCCATCGGTCTTCCCCCTGTCTTGGCCCTTCAGCTTGGCGGCGGCGATCTGGCCGGCCGTGGTGAGGGTCACTTTCTGGTGGCCGACGCGCACGAGCTCGAGCCGTGCGAGCGCGTTGATAGTCCGGACATTGAAGCGCTTGTCGCCTATCGCCCAGGTCGTGCCGCGCGGACGCTGGTGGCGAAAGAACTCGATCGAGAGTAGCGCGTCGCGCTGCGTCAAGTTCAGAACCCGGCGCGGATCGGTGACGGCGGGGTTGTCGGAGACGGATGTGCCGGGAGGTGTCATCGGCCGGTCTCCCGCTTGCGCGCCTCGGCGATCGACACCACGCAGAGCTCGGCGTGATCGACATATCTCTTGTCGATCATCTCCTTGAAGCCTTCGGCGAGATCCCGGAACCCGCCGCGCATGAAGTTGGCGGCGAGAGAAGAGTGGATCATCACGGTGAGATCCATCAGGGCGATCAGAACATGCGCCGGCTGTTCGCCGCGCTCCATCTCGGCCTCTATCCACTTTGCCAGATGCTCCGAGAAGGGACTGGCGGATCCGCGCGCGACAACGCGCTGGATTGGGCTGTCGGACACAAGGGCCTCCTCGAGGCCATAGTTCAGCACGCGCGCCTTCATAGCCGTGCCCCCGTGTTGTCGATCGCCAGGCGCGGGCCGGTGAAGGCGGTGCGGTCGGGACGGACATAGGCGATGTGCAGCGCCTGGCGGTTGGCGAGCACTGCCTCGTCCGCCTCGGCCTTGGTCTCGGCGGCGCGCTTGCGATCGCCGTAGCTGTCCAGCCAGCGGGTAACGGCGGTGCGCGACCAGCGCTGGCGCCTGGCGTTGCCTGGCAGCCGTGCCGGCATGCCTTCAATTTCAACCAGCGCCCGAGCCTTGCGAAGGAAATGCTCCTTCGTCAGCTCGAGCGCCGCGGCGATCTCTTCCGCGCCGACGGTGTCGTCTTTCAATGTCATGGGTTTCGCGTCTCCATGTGCTTTTCAGGTGCAAATCAGCCTGCATGTGCAAGACTGTGCGATTTTCATATGAAAAGCAAATGCAAATTGGAAAAGCAAACAAAAAGACTATCGGCGACTGGTGTGAACCGATGTGAAAAATTGTGAGTGACGGCAGGTTTCGGGACTAAGCCTCAGTTCAATGCGAACTCAAGTTGTGCCTAGTCCTCAATTCAGTGCGCGGAACGTGTCCCAGGACTAACCCTCAGTTCAGTGTGAACGGGTCTAGTCCTCAGTTCAGTGCGGATTGGGGATTGCGGCCGGCTGGCTATGCGCGGAGACGAAAGCCGCCGACGATGACGCCCATGATGGCGACGTTCTCCTCGTCGACGATCTCGGGTAGGGCGGGCTCGCCCTCCATGTAAGCGGTCATCAGGTAGGGCGTGCGGAAGACGCGGAAGACGGTCTCTGCAGTGCCGCGTCGGAAGTCGTACCTCTGCGCGCAGACTGCGTCGCCGTTCCGTGGCTGCATTCCGCGATCGACGACGATGACCATGCCGGGCATATAGCCAACGGCCGCCAAGCTGCTTGTTTTCAGGGTCCAGAGGTCAACCGTGCCTGCATGAGCAGCTGCGGCTTTCAGCGCGCTTTCCACCATGCCCTCCGGTTTGTCGATCGCGATATACGGTGCGGCCTCGTCCTCGCTGAACTGCTGCATTTTCGGCATAAGCTTGCTTTCATATGCCGGAACGCGAGTAGCATTTTCAATCTTACGGACGGTCGACGATGTGAGGGTATGGCCGCTTTCGTTCTTGGCCTTGAAGCGCGTGAGCGTGGACGGGTTAAGCCCCGCCGCCCTGGCGATCTCGGTGATCGTCAGTCCGCTCGACTTGGTAATGTGATCCAGCCAGGCGAGCTGCTGGTCGCGCAGGGTGCTCATACAGTGAGATATCCCACCGCGTGCCAGCATGTTCAAAACGCAAAACTCCACTTGACTTTGTGCAGCAAATCACATGACCGTATGAAAATACAATCGGAATGTGAAAAAATGACTGTGTATAGTTTCTCCGAAATTCAGGAGCGATGCTCCCGGTTGGGGATTTCACAGAAAGAGCTGTGCCGCGTAGCTGATGTGAATGAGACGACCTTTTCGAAAGCCAAGACCAAAGACCGCGAGCCGACAGAACGGACGCGTCGCAAACTTTCCCGGGCGCTGGTGACGATCGCCAACGAGCGCGGCGTTGCCGTGCTCGAGGAAGCGCACGCGGACGAACCGAAAGGGACGCTGCAATGAGCGCGAGCAAGAACCTGCTGGATCGGCTGATCCAGATCATCGAGGAAAAGTCGGACGCGGTGCCGCCGCTCAAGAAGGAATGGGATAGCGACGATCATCGCCGCTATCACGCCGCTGGCGAGCGGATCCTCGAGGAGCTCGTCGCCGAAGAGGCGGCCAAGGTCGACAAGCGCTTCGACGCCACGGTGCTGAAGATGGCCGGCATTAAGACGAGTTCGACGAGTGGCGCCTGGGGCGCGCTCGCCAACTGGAAGAACGCGGCACAGCGGCGCATCGACGAGGGCAGGGCGCTATGAGCGATCCGCGCTTCGACGTGCTGGCGAGCCTGCATTTCACCTGGGAAGGCGACGATCTCGGCGCTTCGGTGTTGCATCACATCGCGATCGCCCGCGCGCCATCGCCGACGAAGGATGCGCTTTCGCTCGGCTGGCTGGAGGGCGAGCTCGTGGCGGACGGGCACAGCTTGAAGGGTGACCTTCGATTGACAGACCTTGGTCGCCAGAAGCTGTTGGAGTTCCGGCAGGGATGGACGCCGCTATGAGCTCGCTCGCCCTGCACGTCGCGGACAAGCGGCCCGAGGATCCTGCAGACCTGACCGGCTTCTATGCCGGCCTGCTCGCCGTTCTCAACGACGCGGCGCTCAACCACCATGGCTGGACTGGGTCTGTTGTTGCCGACCTCGGTGAGATTGGCGGCTACGTCTACATGAAAATCCGGCCCGGCGAGGGCGATGAACCCTTCGCAACGATTGAGGATCTGCGCGCCTTCCGCAAGCGGCAGGCAGAGGAAGCCCGGCGCACGGAAGAGGCGTCTAAACAAGCGAGGTTGATCTGATGAGGCCTGTCAGTTTTTCCGATAAGGATGCCGTTGCAGAGATCAGCGCCGGCCCGGCGCCGATGCTGCAGTGGCTGAAGATCGCCGATCTGCGC
Source organism: Rhizobium sp. PRIMUS64 (assembly GCF_023006465.1). Classification (NCBI taxonomy): domain Bacteria; kingdom Pseudomonadati; phylum Pseudomonadota; class Alphaproteobacteria; order Hyphomicrobiales; family Rhizobiaceae; genus Rhizobium; species Rhizobium sp. PRIMUS64. Next base: position 17,108 of record NZ_JALBGX010000131.1, read on the forward strand.
GTCGACGACAGCTATCAGCGCGACCTGAAACGGGAAAACTGGACAGCGATCCGGCGGATTGCCGCCAATTTTCGCTGGTCGCGCTTTTCGCCCGTCTTCGTCGCGCCGATCGAGGGCGGACAATATGCCATCATCGACGGCCAGCACCGCACGCATGCGGCCGCCATGTGCGGCTTCGAGACGGTGCCTTGCCAAGTCGTACAGATGAGCCATGAAGAGCAGGCGGAGGCCTTTGCCGCCGTCAATGGCGAGGCGACCAAGGTCACGCTCTGGAACCTCTACAAAGCCTCGCTCGCTGCCGGGACGGAATGGGCGGTCAAGATCCAGACGGCCGCCGCGGCCGCCGGCTGCAGCGTCGCCGTCAGCAACGCCTCGACCGCCTCGAAAAAGGCCGGCGAGATCTACGCGGTCGAGGGTTTCCGGCGCAGCGTCGAGAAACACGGGCAGACGACGGTGACCGCCGCGCTGAAAGCGCTTAGCGCCGTCAACGGATGGCGCGAGGAAGCGGTTTATTGGGAGGCCGGCATTCTGCTGCCGATCCTGAATACCCTCTGCCGCCGGCCGGCTCTCCTCGATCTCGATGATTTTCCCGGCGTGTTCGAAGAGTTTCCCCTGTGGAAGCACATCGACGAGATAGCGGAGGACAACAAGAAGGCCGTCCGTAGCGGCACCAAGCCGCGGGCACGCAGCGAGCAACTGCAGGACCGGCTGCTGGTATTGCTTGGATCGTAGTTTCCAGCCCGGGAGCACGTTGCTGTAGCGCCGGCGCCGGTACCCGCCATGCGCCCCGCCGCG
>NZ_JALBGX010000132.1:0-17884 GCF_023006465.1 Rhizobium sp. PRIMUS64
GGACGCAGGGCGGCGACGCTGGAAGGCGCCGGCAGGACCATCCGTGCCGCTGGCGGCACGGCGGAGGCCGCCGCATTCGATGTCGCCGACCGCGAGGCACAGCGTGCTGCGATGGCCGATATCGACAAGATCCATGGTCGTCTCGATATTTTGATCAACAATGTCGGCGCCCGCGACAGGCGGCCGCTGGCCGAATTCGACGATGATGCGATCATCGAGCTGCTGCGCACCGACCTTGCGGCGGCGATGACGCTTTCGCGCGACGCTGCCGTGTTGATGAAGCGACGCAATCACGGCCGCCTGATCGCGGTGACCTCGATCAGCGGCCATGTCGTAATGCCCGGCGACTGCGTCTATCCGGCAGCCAAGCAGGGACTGACCGGACTGATGCGCGGCATGGCGGTCGAATTCGGCCCGCACGGCATCACCAGCAACGCAATTGCGCCCGGCTGGTTTGCCACCGAGACGAACGCGGCGATGGCTGCGAACGAGGAATTGATGCCCTTCGTGCGCCAGCGCATCCCGGTTCAACGCTGGGGACGGCCGGACGAGATCGCCGGCGCCGCGCTCTTTCTGGCAAGCGCCGCCGCTTCCTTTGTCAACGGCCACGTACTGACGGTCGACGGCGGCATGACGGTCAGGATGTGAGCGGAGCCCGCAGCTGCCGTGGCGCCGGCGTGCTTTTTCGCGTCTGCTGCCAGTCGGCCGAAGTTTAATGTCGACTTCTTAGGCGCGCCTGACAGGTGGGCTAAGTTCGCGGACGAGCTGCTGCAGGCTGCGCTGGTCTTCCGCTCCCGTCTTGTCGTAGATGGCGGCCAGTTGCGATTTGACGGTACCGTCGGCAACGCCCTGTGCATTTGCGATCTCGGATCGCGTCATGCCTTCGGACACGTAGCCGACCACGCGCCGTTCGGCAGGCGTGAGAGCAAAAAGGGCAGCAACGGCTTCGACGGCCGACTGGATCACCGTTCCAGCCGCGGCGAGAAAGATCGCCGCCGCCGCCCGGCTTTCGAAGCGTCCCCTTTCGGTGCGCCGCTGCAACGGCAGAACGTGAGCGACGGCGGGGCGCTCGGCCGAGGCAAGGGGAACATCGATCCCAGCGGCTGCGAGACTGATTTCGTCACGCGCGCCAAGCATCACGGCGTTGGAAAGGGCGGCGCCTGCATAACTGTAGCGAGCGGCCAGCCGACCTGAAAGCGAGTGGACCACCTGCTGCTCGCGCAGCCGTGCTTCGGCGGCATCATTGGCGAAGAGGATCGTCATGTCTTCGGCGACGATGAAGACCGCATGGTCGAGAGCGTCGATGACCTCCCTGAGGACGGCGGCTTCGGCGCGCTCCATCTCGAACATATCGTGGATCGTCACGGCACGGCGGATATGCGGGCCGAGCAGCCCGACGATGTCGAAGACGCGTCGTTCGTTCGGTTCGTATTGCACCGAAATGTTGATCGTCCCGACACGGGTCGGGCGCTTCAGTACGGCCATGTCGATCGAGTTTAGAACCCCATACCTGGCATGAAAGTTCTGGTATAGCGCACCGCTCTTCCAGACGGCTTCGCCATCGGGTCCATAGAGGGAAAACATCCGTTCCAGCGTATCCGGCTGATCGATCTCCATTCGGTGAAGAAGGTGGAAGAACGGGACGTCCTTCGCATGCGCGACGAGGGTGCGGATGGCCTCTCCGTCGTCGCAGGCGATCTGGGCCAGACGTGCGGAACGCGTGGTCGTGTCGAAGACGGCAAGCGTGGTTAGAAAACCATTGACCTGGCCATTGATCAGACGAAGAGCGTTTGGCCAGGCATCCTCCCGGGCCACGCAATCATAAATAGCGCCAATAATTTCCGACAGCTGCTGTTCCATGATCACAATCCTGCATCAGCCCGGCCAGCGCGGTCAATTGTCGCCGGCCATGGCGCCTTCATTTCCGGGATTTGCGGAAGATTTCATCCCCCACGCGGGAGATGTTTCATCGCGCGGATTTTTTACAACGCAATGCCGGCCGGAATCCAATCGGCTTGGACAACCAGAAATTGGAGGGCAATCTTCATGAAAGTGACAAAAGCGCTAATCGCGGCGCTTCTCATTATGGCAGTTCTTCCGGCTGCAGCGCTCGGCGGCGGCGGCCTGCCGGAACTGGTTCGGGAGGCCAATGCGCGCCTCCGGGACGTCAACCAGGCCGTCAAGGAAGGCTATTCGCCGATCCCATGCACCAGCGGCATAGATGGAGGTGCGATGGGTATCCACTATGTCAGTGCCGACCTCATCAAGGATGAGGCCATTGATCTCTCCAAGCCGGAGGCTGTGATGTACGAGCCTGACGAACACGGCAAGATGAAACTCGTCGCTGTCGAATACATCACGACAAAAGGTCCCGCCAATCTCGGCGGCCAGCTGTTCAGTTTCACGAACGCACCGAACCGCTACGGCCTTCCGGCTTTCTACGAGCTGCACGTCTGGGCATGGAAGAACAATCCGAAGGGACCGTTCGCCGACATGAACCCGGACGTCAGCTGCCGGCATGCGCACGGTTGATGAAGCGCTGCGTCACTCAAAACATCATGGAAGGATAAAACAATGCCGCAATTCGTTGTCGAACGAAACATTCCAGGTCTCGGGGACATGGACAAGGAAACCCTGCGAGAGATCTCGGCGAAATCCAACGCCGTCGTGGCCTCCCTCGGCGAACCCTATACCTGGATCACCAGCTATGTGACCGGGGACAAGATGTACTGCGTTCATGAGGCCGAGAGCGCCGATGCGGTCTATCGGCACGCGGAAAAGGGTGGCTTTCCGGCGGACCGCGTGACGGAGATCACCACGCTCATCGGCCCTCATTCGGCCGCGCGTTAAGACCGCGTTCGATAGGGCGCGCCAACCACGCTCTGTCGCTTTTCAATCCACGCATAACCCTTTCACCAAACCGATCTCGATTCCGAGGTCTGCGCTGGGCGCGGGAGCCGGCCGGCGGACGAGGCGCCGACCGGCTCGCAGGGCGCACCGATCTTTGTGATCGGCGCACGATTCCATGGGGACGATCATGAACGAGAAGCTCTTGTCAGGCGGGTTCGAACTGCGACTGCGCAAAGCGGTGCTGCTGCTGTTTTCTCCGGCTCGTAGCCTCATGCTGTGGCGACGACGGCGATCGGTGGAAAATCGGCTTGGGGCGTTGTCGGACCACATGCTGAAGGACATTGCGGTGTCGAGAGGCGAGATCCCGTTCGTCGCCTCGCGGGACGGAGACTGGAACAGATTCCGCTAACCGAGCAGCCCTTTACATATCGAAGTGAAGCCGAACGGTTGAGGAAAAGCGCCGGCGCTCCTTGTTGTCATCATTGGATTCCCTATCACTTCCATTCGCCCAGGAGTGGTATAGCGACGTGAAGCAGGCTAAGGAATGAGATGCGTGATATCGCTCTTTCAGCGCGTATCTGCGGTTCGTGTTGCCGGGCTTTGGTGGCGAAAACGGTCATTCCCGGTTCCCGGTCCCATGCGGAGGTTCGAAAATTAACGATCATATTCAGTGGCTTATAGAGCAGGGACTCACCAGCGAGCATATTGGCGATCTCGTCGCCGGCCTGTGCGACCGGCTGATCGCAGATGGCATTCCGATCTGGCGGGCCAGCATTACCATGCCATCCCTTCATCCCATGTATCGCGGCGTCTCGGCCAATTTCGTGCGGGGCGGTGCAACCGTTCTCGAAAATGCAGCGCATGGCAGCGTAGAAGAGCGCAACTTCGAGAAAACACCGATATTTTACCTGCTGAACCGCGGCGAGAGAACAGGGCGCTGGATATTGGCCAGGGGTGAGGGGCTTGACTATCCGCAGCTCGCGGAATTTGCGCTTGCCGGCGGCACGGACCATCTGGTCAGCCTTTGCGAATTTCCGAAGGAGGTCGCGTTGCGCGGGCTTGGTTTCTCCCTGACCAGCGATGCGCCGGGCGGATTTTCCGATGATCAGCTGGCGATCGTCAAAGCGCTTGTCCCGGCGCTGGGTCTGGCGGCTTACCGTGTGGCGGCATCGAAAACCGCCACCGACATCCTCGCGGTCTATACCGGCGCCAGGACGAGCGCGCGCATTCTGGCCGGGGAGACCCAGAGGGGAACCGGCGGCTCCATCAATGCGGCGATCCTGATTGCGGACCTCAGAAATTTCACGGCCTTGACCGAGGTCTATCAACCCAGCGAGATCGTCGGGTTTCTGAACGAACATTTCGAGCTGATCGACCGGCATGTCGAGGAAAATTCCGGCGAGATCCTCAAGTTCATGGGCGACAGCGTGCTTGCGATCTTTCCGACCGACGCCGAGGATCCGCAGAAGGCCTGCATGGCCGCGCTGGCTTCTACGAAGAATCTGCTGAAAGCAAACGAGGCGCTGAACCGTGAGCGGACGAAAAACGGCGGCCCCGATATCGGCGTCGATGTCGTCCTGCATCTCGGCGAGGTTTTCTACGGGAACGTCGGCGCCCGTGGCAGGCTCGATTTCACGGTGATCGGCAGGGCCGTCAACGAGGCCTCGCGGCTCGAAAAGCTCTGCGGCACGCTTGAACAACACCTGCTGATGTCGGAGAGCTTCGCGGCCACCTGCGCCGTGGCCTGCGAGTATCTAGGATCGTTCGAGCTGCGCGGTGTTTCGAAGCGGGCCGACGTGTTCAAGCTCGCCGACGCCGTATCCTGAAGCGTCGATCCGATCGGCGCGACGACGCTCAGATCTCGCCTGAGACCTCGCGGCGGCGGCGGTCGAGTTCTTCGCTGTAGCGGCGCAGCGTATAGCTTTCGCTGAGCTGGCCGATCACCTTGCGTTCGATCAGGTTGTTGACGACGGCGAGTGCTTCGCTTTCGCTCTTGTCGAAGATCGCCGCCGCTTGCCTGGCATTCATCTGCGGCTGCAGGAAATCGTTGCGGTAGTGGATGAAATCGGCAAGCGTCTTGCCCTCGTCCTGGGCGTCGGTCGGGTTGGCGTAGATCTCCGGCACCAGCACGAGGCCCGCATATTTGTCGCTCTCCTCGACGAGGATGACGCGCTGGGTCGAGCCGATCGGGAAGGCCTGCTTGAATTCCTCCAGAGAGATGCCCGCCCTTGCCGTCTTGACATCGGCGCGCATCAGCTTGTCGACCGTCAGATTGCGGATCCAGCCGACATCATGGGCGCTGCGGATGCTTTCGCCGCGAAGATGAAAGCGCCATGTGGCGAAGGAGTAACCGAAGGTCGAGCGGACGACGAGCGAGGAGGTGATGACGGCGGCGAGCACCAGTGCCGTAATCGGGAAATCGCCGGTGATTTCGAGCGCCAGGAACGTCATGGTCAGCGGCCCGCCGATGACGGCGACGGCGAGCGAACTCATGCCGACCACGGCATAGATGACGGGCGTCAGCGTCGCATCGGCGAAATAGGGGCCGCAATAGGCGAAGAGCTTGCCGAGCAGGGCGCCCATGAACAGCGAGGCGAAGAACAGCCCACCCCTGAAGCCGGAGCCGATCGAGATCGCCGAGGCGAAGGATTTCAAGAGGAAGAGGCCGATCAGCGTCGGGATCGCCACCTCACGGGAAAGGTTGAGATGCAAGGCGCCGTGGCCGGCCGAGAGCACCTGCGGTGAGATCATCGCCAACAGCCCGACGATGATGCCGCCGAGTGCCGGGCGGAAGGGTGGGGCGATCGAGCTCTTGCGCGCCAGCTCTTCGACAAAGGCGACGCCCTGCATGATCAGGATGCCGACACCGGCGCAGAAAGCACCGAGCAGCAGTGCCGGGATATAATCGGCTGGCACGACCGAGCCGAAGCTGCCGATATCGATGGTGAAATCGCTGCCGGCAAGCAGCCTTGCGATCAGGGTGGAGACAAGGGCGGAGACGACGACAGGCGTCAGCGACACGATCGTATAGGTGCCGATGATCAGCTCGAAGGCATAGAAAGCGCCGGTCAGCGGCGCGTTGAAGGCGGCGGCGATGGCGCCCGCCGCGCCGCAGCCAACGAGGGTGCGCAGGTCCGAGCGGCGAAGCTGCAGCTTCAGGCCGAATTTGGAGGCGAGGCCGGCGGCAAGCTGGGTATAGCCGGCCTCCAGGCCGACGGAGGCGCCGAAACCGTTGGAGATCAGGTTCTGCACGGCAACGATGATGCTGTCGGTCAAGGACAGGCGGCCGCCATGCAGCGCATTGGCCTCGATCGGGTCGACCATCGGCTTCTTGCGTCGTTTCGCCAGCACTAGGAGCAACAGGCCGAGCAGGGCGCCGCCAATGACGGGGGCAGTGAGCAGCAGCATCTTGTTCTCGATCTCGGACGAGCTCAGCCGCTCGCTGTCTGATATGCCGAAGACCAGCTGATGCAGCTCGTTGGAGACGTAACTCATGCCGGTGACGGCGAGACCCGAGATGATGCCGACGACGGCGCCCGCCAGCGACAGACCGACCTCGCTACGGCGGGTCAGCGCCCGCAGGCGTCCCGGATCGAAGAAAACACGCAGCGCACGAAAACGGCGCCGATCCAATTTCATAAGCATGGCTAGACAACTAGGCGGGGAGAGGCCCGGTCAAGGGCGGAGATGGTCGCGCAGTCCGCTTGCGACGCAATTGCGGCGAAAAGCCGGCGGCTGGGACAAATTTTTATGACGTAAGTCTCTGATAAATGACGATATTTTAGGTAGAGTAAGTCGTGTTGGCGGAGTTGCTTCCTCTGGCCGGCCATTGCCCGGTCGCCAAGGCCGGTTGACTTCACCTCTGAGCTTGCCTAACCATCCCTCAACGGATGGTCGCCCGACCATCCCGACATAACGGATGGTTCCGGATCGGTGTTACGCCCTTCCGGATGAAAAGGGAATGTGACGCGGCGGACCCAAGCCGGGCGCCTTCATCACAGCCGACCCCGCGACTGTAGAGCGGTCAGGGTCTTCCATCCGGCGTTAAGCCCTTTCTGCCGGCAGCCTGCAATCGTGCAGGCGGGCGGGACGGGCGGCATGCCGGAAAAGCCACTGGATATGCATGGTGATCAACCGGGGTCGGACGCCTCTCAAGTCTACGAATCGTCCACCTTTTCACTGATGCAGCCGGGAAGGCGAGGATGATCCGCTGGCACGATCAGGGCGACCGGTTTCCGGTCTGCCCCGATCGCGGCCGATAACCGCGAGCCAGGAGACCTGCCATGCGTGCCGGGCGCGAAGCCCACACCTGGGCACTATGCCCGTTGCCAGCACGGAGGTTGTCTTGGCTGAACGATTGAATTCAGCGCAGCCTGGTGCGGCGCGATTTGGCGGGGCCTTACAGCCGCCGGCGTCTTCCGTAGCGGCTTGCGCGGCATCTATTCAGAAGGCAACGCCGGCATGACGGCTGCCCCCTCCAACACTGTCTTCATCCTCGGCGGCGCGCGCTCCGGCAAGTCCAGGTTCGCCGAATCCCTCGTCACCGCGACCGATCTGGATCGCCACTACCTTGCCACCGGGCGGGCCTGGGACGAGGAGATGCAGGCGCGCATAACGCAACACAAGGCCGATCGCGGTCCGTCCTGGACGACGCATGAGGAGCCGCTCGATCTTGTCGGCAAGCTTACCGACATCGATGGCGAAGGGCGCATCGTGCTGATCGATTGCCTGACGCTCTGGGTCACCAATCTGATGATCGAGGAGCGTGAGATGGCGGTGGAATTTGCCGCACTTGCCGATTTCCTGCCCGCCGCGAAGGCGCGGCTCGTTTTCGTTTCCAACGAGGTCGGTCTCGGCATCGTGCCGGATAATCGCATGGCGCGGGATTTTCGCGATCATGCCGGCCGGCTGCACCAATCGATCGCGGCGAAGGCCGCCGAAGTCTATTTCATCGCGGCAGGCCTGCCGCTGAAAATGAAGGGTTAAGTCCATGAACCAGCAGAAGATTCCCGCAACCGTCATCACCGGCTTCCTCGGTGCCGGCAAAACGACGATGATCCGCAACCTGCTGACCAATGCCGGCGGCAAGAAGATTGCGCTGATTATCAACGAATTCGGCGATCTCGGCGTCGACGGCGACGTGCTGAAGGGCTGCGGTGCGGAGAATTGCACTGAGGACGACATTATCGAGCTCACCAATGGCTGCATCTGCTGCACGGTCGCGGACGACTTCATCCCGACGATGACGAAGCTGCTCGAACGCGAACAGCGGCCCGACCATATCGTCATCGAAACCTCGGGCCTTGCTTTGCCGCAGCCGCTGGTCGCCGCCTTCAACTGGCCCGACATTCGCACCCAGGTGACCGTCGACGGTGTCATCACGGTGGTCGATAGTGCTGCCGTTGCCGCCGGCCGTTTCGCCGACGACCATGATGCCGTCGATGCGCGCCGTGCCGAGGATGAATCGCTCGATCACGAAAGCCCGATCGAGGAGCTGTTCGAGGACCAGCTCACCTGCGCCGACCTCATCGTGCTCAACAAGACCGACTTGATCGACGCCGCGGGCCTTATCAGGGTGCGCGACGAGGTCGCCTCCCGCACGGTGCGCAAGCCCGTGATGATCGAGGCGAGAAATGGCGAGGTGTCAGCCGGCATCTTGCTCGGCCTTGGCATCGGCACGGAGGACGATGTCGCCAATCGCAAGTCGCATCACGAGCTGGAGCATGAGGATGGCGCGCCGCACGATCACGACGAATTCGACAGCTTTGTCGTCGATCTCGGAGCCATTGCCGATCCCGCCGGTTTCGTCGAAGCGCTGAAGGACATCATATCAGCCCATGACGTGCTGCGTCTCAAGGGTTTCGTCGACGTTTCAGGCAAGCCGATGCGTTTGCAGCTCCAGGCCGTCGGCAGCCGCATCGACCATTATTTCGACCGCGCCTGGGCAGCCGGAGAAAAGCGCGGCACACGCCTCGTTGTCATTGGCCTGCACGAAATGGACCAGGACGCGGTGAGGGCGGCGATCGAAGCGCTGGCATAGACCGATGCATCTGCTTCTGGCCCAGCAGGGAACGATCAGCGACGGCGAGGAGGCAATCGACCTTGGGCAGACGCCGGGCGATATCCTGTTCCTGTCGGCGGCCGACAGCGAGCTTGCCGCGATCGCAGCCGCCCATCGCGATCGCCGGACAGCACCTTCGCTGAGGCTCGCCAGTCTGATGAGCCTCAAGCATCCGATGTCGGTCGATACCTATGTCGAGCGCACCGCGCGGCATGCGAAGCTGATCATCGTGCGTGCGCTCGGCGGCGCCAGCTATTTCCACTATGCGCTGGAAGCGCTGCATGCGGCTGCGGCTCGCGCCGGTGCACTGATTGCGGTCTTGCCGGGTGATGCCAGGCCAGATGCGGGGCTGGTTCCTTTCTCCAATGTTGATCTCGACGATCTCAACGCGCTCTGGGCCTATCTGATCGAGGGCGGCGATGCTAATGCGCGGGCGTTTCTCGATTATGCCGGGGCGATGCTGTCGGGCACAGATAAGCCGGCACCGGCTGTGCCTTTGATGAAGGCAGGTATTTGGTGGCCGGGGCGGGGGTTGATCGGGGTCGAGGAGTGGCGGCGGGTCGTTTTAGATATGTCTTCGGGTGCGGGGATGGTAGCGGAGGAGGGATTTGAATCCCCTACAGTCGCCATCAGCTTCTACCGCGCCCTGGTGCAGAGCGGCGAGACCGGGCCGATCGAAGCGCTTGTCGAGGCGCTGGCCGCACTCGGCCTCCGGCCGCTGCCGGTCTTTGCCTATAGCCTCAAGGATCCCATCTCCACCGGCATTCTCGAAAGCGTGTTTTCGGCGCTGAAACCCGACGTTGTCATCAACACGACGGGCTTTGCGGTCTCGGCACCGGGTGCGGACCGGCAGCCGACGGTGCTGGAAGCGAATGAGGCGATCGTGCTGCAGGCGATCCTGTCGGCCTCGTCGAAGGAGGCATGGGCGGCTTCTCCGCAGGGCTTGTCGGCGCGCGATCTCGGCATGAACGTGGCACTGCCTGAAGTCGATGGCCGGGTGCTGGCGCGGGCGGTCTCCTTCAAGACGGCGGCGCGCTACGATGCGCTGGTCGAGACGAACATCGTCGCCAGCCAGGCCGATGCCGGCCGGGTGCGCTATACGGCTGAGCTTGCCGCCAATTGGGCGCGGCTGCGGAAGACTTTCGCCGGCGACCGGCGCATCGCGCTCGTCATGGCGAACTATCCGAACCGCGACGGCCGGCTCGGAAACGGCGTCGGCTTGGATACGCCGGCCGGCACCGTCGAGGTGCTTCGCGCCATGCGATCGGCGGGTTATCTGGTCGCCGAGATTCCCGCCGACGGCGATGCGCTGATCCGCCACCTGATGGAAGGACCGACCAATTCCGGTTCCGACGGAAAGATCATCCGCGAGACGCTTTCCCTGAGTCTGTACAACAGCTTCCTGGAATCGCTTCCCAGTAAGATTCAGGATGAGGTGAGAGCCCGCTGGGGCGATCCCGAAGATGATCCGTATTTTCGCGAAAGCGTCTTCGCCCTGCCTTTTGCGCGCTTCGGCGAGGTGCTCGTCGGCATCCAGCCAGCACGCGGCTATAATATCGATCCGAAAGAGAGTTATCATTCGCCGGATCTCGTGCCGCCGCACGGTTATCTCGCCTTCTACGCTTTCCTGCGCCGCGAGTTCGGCGCGCATGCCGTCATACATATGGGCAAGCACGGCAATCTCGAATGGCTGCCGGGCAAGGCGCTGGCGCTGTCAGAAAGCTGTTATCCCGAGGCGATCCTCGGGCCGCTGCCGCATCTCTATCCCTTCATCGTCAACGATCCGGGCGAGGGCACGCAAGCCAAGCGCCGAAGTGCGGCCGTCATCATCGATCATCTGACGCCGCCGTTGACGCGAGCCGAAAGCTACGGGCCGCTGAAGGATCTGGAGGCGCTGGTCGACGAATATTACGAGGCGTCGGGCGGCGATCCCCGCCGTATCCGGCTGCTCAGCCGCCAGATCCTCGAGCTCGTTGCCGATATCGGCCTCGACCGTGATGCCGGTATCGCGAGCGGCGAAAGCGAGGGCGAGGCGCTGAAGAAGCTCGACGCCTATCTCTGCGACCTCAAGGAGATGCAGATCCGCGATGGACTGCATGTGTTCGGGGTCTCGCCTGAAGGACGGCTCTTGACTGACCTGACCGTGGCGCTGGCGCGGGTGCCGCGCGGGCTGGGCGAGGGCGGTGATGCGAGTTTGCAGCGGGCGATCGCGGCGGATGCGGGATTGGGCGGCGGCGTGCGGGGTGCCTCCTCCTTCGACCCTCTCGACACCGACATGGCTGCCGTTTGGGCCGGTCCACGTCCTGATATCCTCGCAGATGTTCTCGATGCCCCATGGCGAACCAACGGAGACACTGTCGAGCGCATCGAACTACTCTCGGCGAAGTTCGTTTCCGGCGAGAGCAAATGCCCCGAGGACTGGAAGGCGACACGGGCGGTGCTCTCCGAGATCGAGATCCGCCTCAAACCCTCCATCCTCGCCTGTGGCCCGGCCGAGATCGAAGGTTTGCTAAAAGGGCTCGACGGCCGGTTCGTGGCGCCCGGACCCTCCGGGGCACCAACACGCGGGCGGCCCGATGTGCTGCCCACCGGCCGCAATTTCTATTCGGTCGACAGCCGCGCCGTGCCGACGCCGGCCGCCTACGAGCTCGGCAAAAAATCGGCGGAACTGCTGGTGCGCCGCTATGTGCAGGATCATGGCGAGTGGCCTGTCTCCTTTGGGTTGACGGCCTGGGGCACGTCAAACATGCGCACCGGCGGTGACGATATCGCCCAGGCGCTGGCGCTGATCGGCGTCAAGCCGCTCTGGGACATGAGCTCGCGCCGCGTCACCGGCTACGAGATCATTCCGCCGGCGATGCTCGGGCGGCCGCGCGTTGACGTGACGCTCCGGATTTCCGGCTTCTTCCGCGATGCTTTTCCCGAGCAGATCGCGCTGTTCGACAAGGCAATCCGTGCCGTCGGCGCGCTTGAAGAGGACGAGGCCGACAATCCGATCGCAACGCGCATGCGCGGCGAGGCGGCAAGGCTTGGCGCCGCCGGTCTGGACGAAGTCTCGGCAAAGCGCCGGGCGGGTTACCGCGTCTTCGGCTCGAAGCCCGGCGCCTATGGCGCCGGCCTGCAGGCGCTGATCGATGAAAAGGGCTGGGAGCGGCGCGCCGATCTCGCCGAGGCCTATCTCGTTTGGGGCAGCTATGCCTATGGCGCCGGGGAGGAGGGCAGGGTCGAACGCAGCCTGTTCGAGGAGCGGCTGCGCTCGGTGCAGGCTGTGATCCAGAACCAGGACAATCGCGAGCACGACCTGCTCGACAGCGACGACTATTACCAGTTCGAGGGTGGCATGGCCGCCGCCGCCGAGCAGCTCACTGGTGCGCGTCCTTCGATCTATCACAACGACCATTCCAGGCCGGAAAAGCCGGTGATCCGCTCGCTGGAAGAGGAGATCGGCCGCGTCGTGCGCGGGCGCGTCGTCAATCCGAAATGGATCGCAGGCGTCATGCGCCATGGCTACAAGGGAGCGGCAGAGATTGCCGCCACCGTCGACTATCTCTTCGCTTTTTCGGCGACGACGGGTGCGGTCGGCGCGCATCATTTCGAGGCCGTTTATCAGGCCTTCGTCGCCGATGCCGGCGTGCGCGATTTCATGATCGAGAAGAATCCGGCTGCATATAACGAGATGAAGGAGCGGCTGCTTGAAGCAATCGACCACAGTCTCTGGACGCCGCGCAGCAATTCGGCCCGGTTCGACCTGGCCGCCAGACAACAGAATGAGGTGAACCAATGAGCGACGAGACCACGAACAGCGAGATCGGAGAAGCCGGGAGCGGCAAGGACGACGCCCGCCACGCCGAGAAGATGGCGAAGAAGAAGGCCGCGCGCGACAAAATCATGGCGACCAAGACCGACGGCAAGGGCCTGATCATCGTCCATACCGGCAAAGGCAAGGGTAAGTCATCAGCCGCCTTCGGGATGATCTTCCGCCATATCGCCCACGGCAAGCCGTCGGCCGTCGTGCAGTTCATCAAGGGCGCGATGTGGACCGGCGAACGCGACCTGATCGAGAAGCATTTCTCCGATCTCTGCCAGTTCCACACGATGGGCGAGGGTTTCACCTGGGAAACGCAGGACCGCGCCCGCGACGTCGCCGCAGCCGCGGCCGCCTGGGAAAAGGCCAAGGAACTGATCCGCGACGAAAGCAACTCCATGGTGCTGCTCGACGAGATCAACATCGCGCTGCGCTACGATTATCTCGACATCAACGACGTCGTCGCCTTCCTGACGAGCGAGAAGCCCGCCATGACGCATGTCGTGCTGACCGGCCGGAACGCCAAGGAGGAATTGATCGAGATCGCCGATCTGGTGACCGAGATGGAACTCGTCAAGCACCCCTTCCGCTCCGGCATCAAGGGCCAGCCGGGCGTGGAGTTCTGAGACGGTCAGTTGAGCGCGAGGCTGCGCAGGATGGCAGCCGTTTCCTCATCCGCCGGAAAGAAAGATTCGACCGCGAGTTCCGACAAAGTGATGTCGACGGGCGTGCCGAAGATCGTTGTTGTCGAGATCAGGGAAAGCAAGCCAGCCTTGGTCCAAAGCTGAAGGGGAACGACGATTCCGGCATAGTCGGTATGGACCTCGCCAGCAGTTTTAGGCGCTGGATAGGACAACAACTCCTTCAAAAGCTTGTCCAACATTGGATCGCCCGAAGCCGAGAACTGTTGGCGCAGCCTGCCGATAAGGTGGGCGCGCCACTCGGAAAGGTTTTTGATATGGGGCGCCAATCCTTGTGGATGCAGGCTGAGGCGCAGCACGTTGACGGGTGCCGTGAGCAGAGACTGGTCAGCAACGGCTGAGAGCAGCGGAGCGATGGCCGCATTGGCCGCGATGAGTGTCCAATGGCGGTCGACGGCGATTGCTGGGAAGGGCTCGTGCCCTTTCAGCACTATGTCGATGGCGAGACGGGCCGGTTCCATTGCGGGATCGTCGAGCGCGCGTTCGGCAAAAACAGGAGCGAAACCCGCCGCGAGCAGCAGCGGGTTCCGATCGCGAAGGGGCACGTCGAGCCGTTCGGCAAGATGCAGCAGCATGTCGCGGCTCGGTGTCGAGCGCCCGCTCTCGATGAAGCTCAGATGGCGCTGCGAGATCTCCGCCTCCAGCGCGAGGTCGAGCTGGCTCATGCGGCGACGTTGGCGCCATTCGCGCAAATGGTCTCCAAGCGAGCGGGCGGTCGGCGTCATCAGGCGGCTTCCGGCAGCAAATCTATGAACCCGCGAACGGATTTCAGCTTGCCGCCTTGGAGTTCAGCGAAATCCGTGCCCTTTATCAGCGCTTCGCCATTTTCCGGGCCGAGGCCCCAGGAGAAGCGCAGGTTGTCGCCGTAGCCGTCGGCCGCCCCGATCAGGGCGAAGCGGAAGCCGGGGAAGCGGCTTTGCACGGCCTCGACCAGCGAATTGATCTGCTCATGGCCCTCGCCGCGCATCAGTGGGTCGATATAGGTTGCGGCTTCGCTCCAGCTCTCGGCGATGAGAGCGCGGCGGCGAGCGGCATCCGTCTCATTCCAGATGGCGAGATAGCGCTCTGCGTTGGTGTTTGCTTCGTTCATCGGGTCATCTCCTTCTGATCGCCCATCAGTTCCAGGCAGCCCGATCATGCGGGAAGGCGGTGCACCTTATCAATTACGCCAGAGGTAATGGAAGATGGTCGAGGGTTTGGGTCAGACGCCGAGCCACAGGCGCAGCGGATTTGCCGGGCCGGCGAGCAGCTTTACCGCAAGGGCGACGCAGACGATCACAAGCAGCGGCTTGATGAGCTTTGCGCCGATGCGTATGGCAAGCCGCGAGCCCAGCTGCGCGCCGAGGAATTGGCAGACACCCATCAACAGGCCGATCTTCCAGAGTATCGCGCCGAAGCTTGCGAAGACGATTAGCGCGCCGAAATTCGAGCCGAGATTGAGCAGCTTGGTGTGGGCCGTCGCCTTCAGCATGCCGAAGCCGGCGAGCGTGACGAAGGCCAGCATGAAGAAGGAGCCCGTGCCGGGGCCGAAGACGCCGTCATAGAAGCCGATGACAGGTACCACGTCAGACCGAAGGCGAAGGGAGTCATGCGGCGGTGGGTGTCGAGGTCGTTGAGGTTCGGCTTGACGGCGAAGAAGACGGCGATCGCCACCAGGAGTACCGGCATGATGGCCTGCAGCACCTGGCCTGGAACGATCGTCGCGAGTGCCGCGCCGAGCGCGCCGCCCATGATGGCCATCAGCGCCATCGGAAGTTGTTCGGCAAGCTGCACATGGCCCCTACGGGCATAGGCGATCGTGGCCGAGGCGGCGCCGAAGAGAGACTGCACCTTGTTGGTGCCGAGGGCCTGGAGCGGTGGAATACCTACGATCAGCATGACGGGAACGGTGATGAGGCCACCGCCGCCGGCAATGGAATCGACGAAACCGGCAAAAAAGGCCGCCGCGCAGAGCAGCGGAAGCAGATGGAAAGCGATATCGGGCAAGGTGGTATTCCGGGGGAGGGACTTCAGACGGCCTTGTTGCATTTGCCGCGCCAAGCTGCAATGGCTGCAACGACACGGGCAGGGCGCATTCGACGGTTTCCATGAGCGATCTCTCTTTCGATACGGCGAGGCACCACGTGCTCGGCCTCGGCTGCGAGCGCGGGACGTCGCCTGCCGAGGTGCTGGCGCTTGCGATCGAGGCGCTCGACGTAGCCGGTATCGGCGCGGCGGAACTCGCAACCATCGCCTCGATCGACAGCCGAAGACTGGAGCCGGCGATCCTTGCGGTTGCTGCGCATTTTTCCGTGCCTGGCGTCTTCTTCGATGCGCTGCGGCTGGAGGAGGAGACGCCGCGGCTCGCGAATCCCTCTGCGGTCGTCTTTGCCCGTGTCGGCTGCCATGGGGTCGCCGAGGCAGCTGCGCTGGTGGCTGCGGGGCCGGATGCCGAGCTTGCTGTCGCCAAGATCAAATCTGCGCATGCGACGGCGGCAGTTGCCCGCAGCGGGTTGCAGAAAGCCTAGTGGGCGTTATGTTGGCGCCAATTCGCGGCGCCGTCCGGCAGCTTCACGGTTCACATCTAGAGGATATCTCATGCACAAGGTCATCTATGACACCGACCCTGGCGTCGACGACGCCATGGCGCTTCTCTTCCTGCATCGCCATCCCGAAATCGACCTTCTCGGCATCACCACGGTCTTCGGCAACGCCTCGGTCGAGACGACGACGCGCAATGCGCTCTTCCTCAAGCGTGAATGGAATATACCGGCACCCGTTTCCAAAGGCGCCAGCGTCACTATCGATTCCTCGCGCACGGAGCGGCCATGGCCGGCCATGGTGCATGGCGAGAACGGCCTCGGTGATATCGACGTGCCCGAGACGATCGACCTGCCGCTCGATCCGCGCCCGGCGCATCGTTTTATCATCGACACGGTGCGCGCCCACCCGGGCGAAGTGCGACTCGTCGCCGTTGGCCGTATGACCAATCTGGCGCTGGCGCTGAAGGAAGATCCCGAGATTGCGACGCTGGCCAAGGACGTCGTCATCATGGGCGGCAATTTCTATGTGCCGGGAAATGTCTCGCCCGTCGCCGAGGCCAATATCCACGGTGATCCTGAGGCTGCCGACATCGTCATGACCGCGCCCTGGAAGGTGGCCGTCATTGGCCTCGACGTCACCGCGATCACCACGATGAGCCGCAGCTATCTCGGCGATATGGCGGCTAGGGGCGACAAGGCGGTCAAGCAGCTCGACGCACTCTCGCAGTCCTACATCGATTTCTACAAGCACGCGGTTGAAGACGGCATGATGGTGCATGACAGCTGCGCCTGCGTCTATGTCGTGGTGCCGGAGCTGTTCTCGTCAATATCGGGTGCCGTGCGTGTCGTCTGCGGCGGCATCGCCGATGGCCAGACGATCGTCAGGCCAGATGGGCGGCGTTTTCCGCCTGATGGCGCTTGGGATGGCTTGCCGAGCCAGATCGTCTGCACAGGCATCGAGTCGGAAAGGGTCCTGGACCTCATCCGTAGTACGCTGCTTGCAGCCTGACACGCTTGAGGGCCGGCAGTATCGCGGCCGGCCTTCGGGATATATTGTAATATATTCATTGCGTTGTGCGGGTTCTCCGAGGATTTGAATCCGACGCTTCACAAAGTGATTCATGATCATCTCAGCAACTTCAAGTGAGGCGATGGGCGCGGCGTTGACCTTGCCCTTTGCGGGGCCTAGATCAGCAGGATGATCGATGCCGCATTCTCCAATCTTCCGGCGCTTGAGCCGGGCAGCGTCTGGCTCGTCGGCGCCGGTCCCGGCGATCCCGGGCTTTTGACGCTGCTCGCCGCCAAGGGGCTTTCCGAGGCCGACGTCATCGTGCACGACGCTTTGGTCAACGAGGAATGCCTGGCGCTGGCGCGGCCGGAAACGCTTGTGGAATATGCCGGTAAACGCGGCGGCAAGCCTTCGGCGAAGCAGCGCGACATCTCGCTGCGGCTGGTGGAGCTTGCGCGCGCCGGCAAGCGAGTGCTGCGGCTGAAGGGCGGCGATCCCTTCGTCTTCGGTCGCGGCGGCGAAGAGGCGCTGACGCTCGTCGAGCACAACATCCCCTTCCGCATCGTGCCCGGCATCACCGCCGGTATCGGCGGGCTCGCCTATGCCGGCATCCCGGTGACGCATCGCGACATCAACCATGCCGTGACCTTCCTCACCGGCCATGATTCGTCCGGCATCGTGCCCGACAGGATCAACTGGGAGGCGATAGGCCAGGGCTCGCCCGTCATCGTTATGTACATGGCGATGAAGCATATCGCCGAGATCAGCGCCCGGCTGATCGCCGCGGGACGGCTGGCGTCGGAACCCGTCGCCTTCGTCTGCAATGCGGCCACTGGCCGGCAACAGGTGCTGGAAACGACGCTCGGGGAGGCGACCGAGGCCGTCGCTGTCTCCGGGCTGGAGCCGCCGGCGGTGGTCGTCGTCGGTGAGGTGGTC
>NZ_JALBGX010000133.1:0-17747 GCF_023006465.1 Rhizobium sp. PRIMUS64
CGCCGAGCCGCGCCTTGCCGGCGCTGGCGCCGACGCGTTGGCCAAGATTGCCGCCGTGCTGCCGGCCGATATGCGAGAGATGATCGATTCGGCAGCGCTTTTCGTCGGCCCTAAACGCAGGGACGAGGACAAGGCCGATGTCTCGGCCATCCGCAGGGCGATCCGCCTGGAGCGTATCCTCGAACTGCATTATGGCGACGAGCAGGGCCGTATTTCGCGTCGCCGCGTCTGGCCCTTCGCGCTCGGCTATTTCGAGCATGTGCGCGTCCTCATGGCCTGGTGCGAGCTACGCCAGGATTTTCGCCATTTCCGCACTGACCGCATCATCGATATGGCGTTGCATGAGGGGCGTTATCCGCGCCGCCGCACGGTGCTCCTCAAGGAATGGCGCGAGACGCAGGATGTGCCGATGGAGAACTGAACGCTGCTGCCATAAACTGTCAGCAGATGGAGTTATCATCAGTGCCAATCCACCAGGAAGGAGTACTGATCATGGTAACGCCTCCAGCCATTCGTTTCACCAACGACCGTTTTGCGGCCGAGGCCTTTGCCGATGTCATTTCGGCCGAGACTTTTGCCGATGTTCGCCACTCAGCGCCGTCCGGCCTGCTGGACCTGGTCATGAACATTTTCCGATTTCGCAGAGGAGACCGCACCGGCCTCGACCTTGAAGCGACACCGGATTACTTGAAGCGCGACCTCGGCTTCATCGACGGACGCGACCCGCGCTGCGAGGACCGTTTTTCGCTCTAAAGCATATCGCGCAAAGGTGTGCAGCGGTTTTGCGACAACGACATGCGCGACCGCTTTAGGCCGCCCATCCTTATCGACATTCTGCCCGACGAGAACGGGGCGTTGCGATCGCAACGCCCTCGGTAGTCTGCTGCCATAATCTGTCAGCAGACGAGATCTCTCGCGGCGCCATTTTTAAATAACAGGAGAACCGAAATGACCAGCCCTAATCTCATCATTCTTTACGTCAAGGACCCTGGTGAAAGCGCCAGTTTCTACTGGAACCTGCTCAATCGCGAACCGGCCGTGGAGGCGCCGAATTTCGTCGCTTTTCCGCTTGAGGGTGGCTTCACGCTCGGTCTCTGGCGGCGCAGCAAGGTCGAACCGCAGCCCTCCGCCATCGGCAATCGAGGCGAAGTGGCCTTCATGGTCGAGGGAGACAATGCTGTCGCCAGACATTATGAGGACTGGCGCCAGCGCGGTCTGCCGATCGCCCAGGAACTGACCGAACTGGATTTTGGTC
The DNA here is from genome assembly GCF_023006465.1 of Rhizobium sp. PRIMUS64. Classification (NCBI taxonomy): domain Bacteria; kingdom Pseudomonadati; phylum Pseudomonadota; class Alphaproteobacteria; order Hyphomicrobiales; family Rhizobiaceae; genus Rhizobium; species Rhizobium sp. PRIMUS64. Next base: position 1,256 of record NZ_JALBGX010000133.1, read on the forward strand.
CGACCTTCGTCGTGCTCGATCCGGATGGGCATCGGCTGCGTGTCTGTGAGCCGGATAAATAATTCAGGCGACTTGCGGGGCTTCCCTTACAGCAGGCCTCGCATCGCATGCCCCTTGTAGACGCCGAGGATGCGGACTTTCTCGGAAAAGAACCGCAGTTCCTCCAATGCCCGGCGCACGTTCGGATCGTTCGGATGGCCTTCGATATCGGCATAAAACTGCGTCGCCACGAATTTTCCGCCGAGCTGGTAGCTTTCCAGCTTCGTCATGTTGATGTTGTTGGTGGCAAAACCGCCGAGCGCCTTGTAGAGCGCGGCCGGAATGTTGCGGACGTTGAAGACGAAGGTGGTGACGACCTTTTCTTCCGCCGAATTCCGCTGCGCCCATTCCTCGTCGCGGGACAGGACGACGAAACGGGTCACATTGTTTTCGGTATCCTCGACATTTTCGGCAATGATCTCGAGCCCGTAGAGATCGGCGGCAAGGCGTGGTGCCAAGGCGGCCATCGAGCGGTCGCCGGTTTCCTTGACGAGCTTTGCCGCCCCTGCCGTATCGCCGGCGATCACCGGCTTCCAGCCGTTGGCGCGAACGATCTTCCGGCACTGGCCGAGCGCGTGGATATGGCTGTGCACCGTGCGGATCTCGTCCTTGGTGACACCGGGCAGCACCATCAGCTGGAAGCGGATCGGCATGAAATATTCGCCGATAATGTGCAGCCGCGACTCCGGCAGCAGATGGTGGATATCGGCGACGCGCCCGGCAATCGTGTTCTCGATCGGGATCATCGCGATATCGGCGTCGCCGTTGTCGACTGCCGTGAACGCATCCTCGAAGGTCTGACAGGGCAGCGGCTCCATGGTCGGAAACATGTCGCGGCTGGCCATATCGGAATTGGCGCCGAATTCGCCCTGGAAGGCGATCCTGTTGGTCTTGATGTTCATGATGGTTCCGTCAGTTCGACTTTGCGGAGAGGATGCGCCGCGCTTTTTCGAGGTCGGCGGGAGTATCGACACCGAGCGGAACCGTGTCAACGATCTCGGCGTCGATGCGCATGCCGGCTTCCAGCGCCCGTAGCTGCTCCAGCGATTCGCGCTTTTCGAGCGTCGAAGGACCGAGCGAGACGAACCGTTCGAGCGCCGCCCGCCGATAAGCATAGAGGCCGATATGGTGGTAGAGCGGCCCTTGGCCGTAAGGGGCCGTTGCCCGCGTGAAGTAGAGCGCGTGCAGCCGGGCGTCGGAAATCGGCGAGCCGACGATCTTGACGATGTGCGGCGCGGTCTTGTCCTCCTCATTGTCGATTTCGGTTGTCAGCGTTCCGATATCGACCGCCTCGTTCTCGAGAGGGCGCAAAGCCGCGCGCACCGTTTCGGGATCGATCGTCGGCAGATCGCCCTGGACGTTGACGATGATTTTCGCCTTTCCGTCCGGATCGACTTTCTTCAGCGCCTCAAAGATTCGATCAGAACCCGATTGGTGGTCTACGCGGGTCATGACGACTTCGAAGCCGGCGGCGGCGACGGCATCGAACACTCGATCATCGTCGACGGCGACGACAACGCGGCCGATGGCTGCCTCCCTGGCGCGTAGCGCCACCTGGACGATCATCGGCAGGCCGCAAATATCGGCGAGCGGCTTGCCCGGAAGCCGGGTGGAGGCCATGCGCGCCGGGATCAATACGAGCACGCCGTCTAAATTTGAATCACTCATTGTTCGGGCCTTCTATTCCGGGCTGAAAAGTGTCAAAAAGTCTCACGCACAAGACCATTTAGACAGTTGCAACGATCAACCAAAAGACATAGGTTCCGCGCGATTTCAAGATGGTCCGGTTTATGGTCTGCCGGCTGCAAGGGGAGCATTGCAGATGAATTCATACGTCAATACGGCCGTGGGGGCGCTGCTCGGAACGATTTTCGTTCTGATGTCGGTCTCCATCGCGTCCGAAGGGATCTTCCATTCCGAAGCACCGGAAAAGGAAGGTTTCGCGATCGTTGCCGAAGAGGCGCCCGCCGCTGGTGGTGAGGCTGCGCCTGCCGTTGCTGTTCCGATCGCGCAATTGCTCGCTTCTGCAGATGCCAAGGCCGGTGAAACGGTCTTCAAGAAGTGTCAGGCCTGTCATGACGGCACCAAAGGGGGACCGAACAAGGTCGGTCCCAACCTCTTTGGTGTCGTAGATCGCCCGATCGCCTCGCATGAAGGCTTCGCCTATTCCGCTGCCATGAAGGATTTCTCCAAGGGCAGCAGCGAGAAGTGGACTTTCGAATTTCTCAACAAGTTCCTGCTGGCGCCGAAGAAGGACGTTCCGGGCACCGCCATGGGCTTCGCCGGTCTGGCGAAGGATCAGGACCGCGCCAACGTCATTCTTTACCTGCACACGCTCGCCGATTCGCCGGTGCCGCTGCCGGATCCGAACGCCGCAACGCAGTGACGTGGCAGACAATCGCATGACATCGAAGCCCGGCCCGCAAGCCGGGCTTTTCGTTGTGCAGAGAGCCGCTTAAAGCATGTCGCGCAAAACTGTGCAGCGGTTTTGCGCTAACGACATTACGACGCGCTTTAGGCGCCGAGGAAATAGGCCCAGAGCGAGACCGTGATGGCGCCGAGCGCCGTCGTCACCGTGATCGTCGAGGCGGCGAGGCTGTGACCGACGCCGAAGCGATTGGCAATCAGCCAGGCGTTGACGCCTGTCGGGACGGAGGAAGTCAGCACGATTGCTGCCGTCCATTCGGGACTGAGACCGAGGAGATGGCTCGCCGCCCACACGCAGCCGGGCAGCAGCAGCAGCTTCAAGGTCGAGGTGACGCTGGCGATGCCGAGATTGCCGGAGACGCCGTATCTCTCCAGCGCCATGCCAAGCGATATCAGCGCCGCCGGACCGGCAATGCCGGCGATCTGCCCGACGACCGTTGCCACCGTCGTCGGCATGGTGAGACCGGAAAGGTGCATTGCCATGCCGGCCGCAAGCCCGATCACCAGCGGGTTGCGCACGAGATTGACCGCGATCTGGCGAAGCACGAGCACCATGCTGCGATCGCTTTTGCCGGCGATCTTGCGCTCGGCATGCTCCATCAGGACCGTGCCGGCGACCATCATCACCGGCAGATGCACGGCAAGCAGGATCGACAGCGCCACCAGCCCTTCGTCGCCGACGGTTCGCTCGACCAGCGGCAGGCCGATGAAAATATTGTTGGCGAAGGCCGAGGAAACGCCGGCCAGCACGCCGATCCGTTCGTCGCGGCCGAAGAGGCGTGTGGCCGCGATATGGCCGGCCGTCCAGGTGATGGCAACGCCGGAAAAATAGACGATCCAGAGTCGGAAGGGCGAGGCGCCATGAAAATCCGCCTCGGCGATGGTGCGGAAGAGCAGAAGCGGCACGGCGATCTTGAAGACGAATTCGCTGAGCGCTTCGCCGACATTCGACGCCATCAATCCGCTGCGGACGATCACCCAGCCGATGAGAATCAGGATGAAGATGGGAAGGACGTCGAGAATGATGGCTGACATGGGGGAGGTTGCTCTGCGCGGGGGAGTATTCGACGTCTACAGCGCTGCGCGTCTTTTCGAGAGCCGCAAAGGACGCTGTAGCACTTTGAATTGCTGCATAATTTTATCCTTAAATCGATTCCGATTTAAGGAATTATGCAGTAGCAGCAAACCGCTTGGATTGAAAAGGCAATCGCCGTCCAATCAGGCGCATCGGCAAAACAAAAAAAGCGGGCATAGCCCGCTTTTCCGCTCCGGTCTTGCCGGAAACCCGGATCACGAAGCTGCCAGTTCATCCGTGGTCAGCGTCGCGCCGGTAAGATCGAAGGGATCATCCCTCGTGCGCCCGGCTGCAACTGAAAGCTGCTCATGCCGGTCTTCTTGCGAGTATTTCTAGATTTGGAAGATGACAGGGACATGACGAATAGGCGGCACTTTTGCGAAGAAATAGATGCGCCATCCACCATTTATCCTTCCAAACCGCGGAAATTTCGCTAAGACCAAACCCTGGCTATCACAAAATCCGGGACCCCCCATTTCATGACAAGATTCGATGTTCTGACAGTCGGCAACGCAATCGTGGATATCATTGCCCGTTGCGACGACCAGTTCCTCATTGACAACCAGATCACCAAGGCGGCGATGAACCTCATCGATGCCGAACGCGCTGAACTCTTGTACTCGCGCATGGGACCGGCGCTCGAAGCCTCCGGCGGCAGCGCCGGTAACACGGCGGCTGGCGTGGCTAACCTCGGCGGCAAAGCTGCCTATTTCGGCAATGTCGCCGAAGATCAGCTCGGTGATATCTTCGCGCACGACATCCGCGCCCAGGGCGTCCACTACCAGACCCGGCCCAAGGGCACCTTCCCGCCGACGGCACGTTCGATGATCTTCGTCACCGAGGATGGCGAGCGCTCGATGAACACCTATCTGGGCGCTTGCGTCGAGCTCGGCCCGGAAGACGTCGAGACCGACGTCGTGGCCAACGCCAAGGTCACCTATTTCGAAGGTTATCTCTGGGATCCGCCGCGCGCCAAGGAAGCCATCCTCGATTGTGCCCGCATCGCCCATGAAAACGGCCGCGAAGTGTCGATGACGCTGTCCGACAGTTTCTGCGTCGACCGCTATCGCGGCGAATTCCTCGATCTGATGCGCTCCGGCAAGGTCGATATCGTCTTCGCCAATCGCCAGGAAGCGCTGTCGCTCTACGAGACCGACGATTTCGAGGAGGCGCTGAACAGGATCGCCGCCGATTGCAAAATCGCCGCTGTGACGATGAGCGAGAATGGTGCCGTCATCCTGAAGGGCCGTGAGCGTTTTTACGTCGATGCGATCCGGATCAAGGAAGTTGTGGATACGACGGGTGCCGGCGATTTGTTCGCCTCTGGCTTCCTCTATGGCTACACCCAGGGACGTTCTTTGGAAGATTGCGGCAAGCTCGGTTGCCTGGCTGCCGGCATCGTCATCCAGCAGATCGGCCCGCGCCCGATGACCTCGCTTTCCGAGGCAGCCAAACGGGCGGGGCTTATTTGAAGGCTTCGCCAGGATAGGCGCCCCAGATCTCCGACTGCGCCACCCAGCCCGAGGCGCCGTCGGTTTCGGCGCGGCACCAGTCGCCGTTGCATTCGCCAATGGTGATCATCACGCCGGGTTCTAGCTTGGCAACGATCGAGGCGGAGGGCTGCGCTTCGCGGCGCAGATTGACATAGACGCCTTTGCCCTTGGTCTTCATCCACGGGGCGGCAATCGCCGCGCGTTGGCCGGACAGCAGCGACTGGTTGACCCAGCCTTCGGTGCCGTCGGCATCGCGGATGCGGCGCCAGTTGTCGTATTCCTGGATGATCTCCACCGGCAGGCCGGATTTCAGGTACATCCACGAAACGGCGTAATCCGTTCCCGGACCGATGCGCAGGTTGACGCGCTTGGATTTCAGCGTGACGAAGCGCGGCAACGGCAGTCCGCTTGGCCCCTTGGCCGCCTGCGCATGGGCGAATTCGACACTTCCCATGGATGCGGCCAGTGCGATGGCAAGGGCGAGGCAGGACTTCAGGACTTTGCTGCGCATGGAAGTTTCCGTTTGCTCGAATTCGCGGGCAGGCCCGGCCTGCTCGCGGTCCGGGCTTTGACATTCCCCGGCTGCACCGCGAGTTTTGTTTGTCTTCGCGTGCGGGTCTGGTAGAAAATGCCCGGAATGGGAAAATTATCACCCCTCTTGGTTAAAGACCTCTGAACAAGGCACCACAGGCAGCCATGACAGCGAAGAAAAAACCGAAGGTCTACATCACCCGCAAGCTGCCGGATGCCGTCGAAACCCGCATGCGCGAACTCTTCGACGCCGAGCTGAACATCGACGACGCGCCGCGTTCCGTTCCCGAGCTTATCGCCGCGGTCAAGACCGCCGACGTGCTGGTGCCGACCGTCACCGATCGCATCGACGCGGCGCTGATCGAGCAGGCGGGACCGCAGATGAAGCTGATTGCAAGCTTCTCCAATGGCACCGATCACATCGACGTCGAGGCGGCGGCGCGCAAGGGCATCACCGTCACCAACACGCCGAACGTCCTGACCGAAGACACCGCCGATATGACCATGGCGCTGATTCTCGCGGTTCCGAGAAGGCTCGGCGAAGGTGCGCGCGTGCTGACCGACAAGCCGGGTGAATGGGCAGGCTGGTCTCCCACCTGGATGCTCGGTCGGCGCATTCACGGCAAGCGAATCGGCATCGTCGGTATGGGCCGCATCGGCACGGCGGTGGCCCGCCGCGCCAAGGCTTTCGGCCTGTCGATCCACTATCACAACCGCAAGCGCGTCAATCCGGCCGTTGAGGACGAGCTGGAGGCGACCTATTGGGAAAGCCTCGACCAGATGCTCGCCCGCGTCGACATCGTTTCGATCAATTGTCCGTCGACGCCGGCGACCTTCCACCTGATCTCGGCCCGCCGTCTGGCGCTGCTGCAGCCGACGGCCTATGTCGTCAACACCGCGCGCGGCGACGTGGTCGACGAAGCTGCGCTGATCAAATGCCTGAGGGAGGGCCGGATCGCCGGCGCCGGCCTCGACGTCTTCGAGAACGAGCCTGCCGTCAATCTGAAGTTGGTCAAGCTCGCCAATGAGGGCAAGGTCGTGCTGCTGCCGCATATGAGCTCGGCGACGATCGAAGGCCGCATCGACATGGGCGACAAGGTCATCATCAACATCCGCACCTTCATCGACGGTCACAGGCCGCCGAACCGCGTGCTGCCGGGTCGTTGAAAAACGCTGTAAATCAGACGACGCAGATTGGAGGCGCAAGGACCTTGCGCATCTCGACGAATGTCGTCCTGGCAAAGCCGGGATGCGCCTTTTCGGCGGTTCTGGAAAATCCACAGGCGGCAAAGACGGCGTGATTGTCGGTGAGTTCGATCCGCGTTTCCAGCCTCAAAGCGGGAAGACCGAGCGCCGCAGCCGTTTCCTCGGCAATCGCCAGCAGCCGCTTGCCGAGGCCCTTGCCCTGCATCTCAGGCAGGACGGCGAGCTTGCCGACATAGAGACAATCGGCCTCCGGCCGCAGGAAGAGGCAGCCGATCAGCTTTTCGCCGTCGATGGCGACATGGCCGATCTCGGCCCTGGCCTTTTCGGCCAGTGACTCCGTCGTCAGCTTGAGCGCCGAAGATGGCGGGTCGATCCTGCCGTTCATCGAGGCGAAGGCGGAAAGGACGAGCGTCAGCAGTTCGTCCCAGCGCGTGAAGCTATGATCAAGACGAATAATCGTCATCCGGCTGGTCTTTGTGTTGTACGGCGTCGTTTGTAGCGAACCGTGTCGAAGCGGGCCGAGAGGGCGTCGTAGAGCAGCAACCGTCCGACCAGCGGTTCGCCGGTGACGGTGACGAGCTTGATCGCCTCCATCGCCATCATCGTGCCGATGACGCCTGTGAGTGCGCCGATGATGCCGGCCTCGGCGCAGGCGGGAATCAGCCCCGCCGGCGGCGCTTCCGGAAACAGGTCGCGATATCTAGGGTTGGACGTTCCGTCCTCAGCCGTCTCATAGGGCTTGAGAACCGTCAGCGAACCATCGAAACGCCCGACGGCGCCGCTGACGAGCGGGATGCGCGCTTCTTCCGCCGCATCGGCGGCGGCATAACGCGTGTCGAAATTGTCGGAGCCATCGATCAGCAGATCGAAGCCGGAGAGCTGACGGCGGGCGGCCTCCGGGGAAAAGCGTTCCTCGAAGCGGATCAGTCGGACATGCGGATTGAGCCTGGCGATGGCGAAGGCGGCGCTCTCCGTCTTCAGCTCGCCGATCGTGCCGGAATCATGGATCACCTGGCGCTGCAGGTTCGACAGCGACACCCGGTCGTCGTCGACGATACCGAGCGTGCCGACGCCGGCTGCGGCCAGATATTGCAGGACCGGTGCACCGAGGCCGCCGGCGCCGATCACCAGAACGCGGGCGGCTTTCAGTTTCTGCTGGCCGGCGCCGCCGATCTCGGGGAGCAGGATGTGGCGGTGATACCGCGCTATTTCTTCCGGGCTGAGCGGTTCCATGGCGCCGATGTTATCATGACGCCCGACGCCGGGAAAAGCCGCCTCCGTCATTCGAACACTCTTCCGTCGGAAACCGTGAAAAACTGCGCCCTGTCGCCGAGTGCTGAAAACATCGCGCGATCCGTTCCGGTCATGAAGGCCTGACCGCCGAGCCCGTCGATAAGGTCAAACAGCGCGGCGCGTCTGTTCTCGTCGAGATGCGCCGCGATCTCGTCAAGCAGCAGGATCGGCGCATGGCCGGTGAGATTGCCGACGAGCCGCGCATGCGCAAGCACCAGGCCGACAAGCAGCGCTTTCTGCTCGCCGGTGGAGCAACGCTCCGCCTCCATCGCCTTTTCGCGGTGATGCACGATGAGATCGGCCCGGTGCGGCCCCTCGAGCGTGCGTCCTGCGCCGGCATCGCGGTAGCGGCTCTCTGCCAGCATCGCCGCGTAGTCATCCTCGAGGTCGACCGAGGGGCGCGAGAACTGACCGTCCATGAAGCCCGAGAGCTGCAGCGATGCCGAAGGGAAGGGCGAGCTCTCCCGTGTTTCCTCGATCAGCCGGGTCAGGAGGCCGAGCATCTCCTGCCGGGCGAGCGCCATGGCGATACCGAGGCTTGCCATCTGCTCCTCGATGCCGGCAAGCCAGGACGGATCGAAGCGGCCTTCGTCCAGCAATTTGTTGCGGCTGCGCATGGCGCGCTCGAAATCGCTGGCGCGGCGGCCATGAGCGGGATCGAGTGACAGAACCAGCCGGTCGAGAAAGCGGCGCCGGTCGGAGGAGGCGCCGGTAAAGAGCCCGTCCATCGCCGGTGTCAGCCAGAGAAGGCGCAGATGGTCGGTCAGTTCGTCCGCAGTCTTTGCCGTCGTGCCATTGATGCGCAGCCTGCGGGCGATGGTCTCCTCGCTCGTTTCGATGCCGGTGCCGATCTCGACGTCGCCCTCCATGCCGTCGAGCGCGGCGAAGATCGAAAAGCCACCGGCCGCGCCGACGCGGGTAATATCGCCATAAGCCGCGCGGCGCAGGCCGCGGCCAGGCGAAAGCAGGGAGACGGCCTCCATGAGATTGGTCTTGCCGGCGCCGTTATCTCCCGTCAGTACGGCATGCCGACCGTCAAGGGTAAGGGCCGCCGCCGCATAGTTGCGGAAGTCTGTCAGCTTCAGACGGGAAAGAGAAACCTTGTGCGGCATCGAATGTCCGGAATCGTAAAGCGTGACAGCTAAGCCGAAGCGGCGCTGATGGCAAGGCTGGCAGCTTTTTGGCCGTGGGATCGTACCGTCGGTGCTGCCGCAAGTCAGGGACGCGGCGGCTGGCGCCACCCAGGACATATATTCCAGAGATCCCGTGACCGAAGTCCTGGTGTCCGACATCTTCCCGGTGTAACGGCAGCCATGACACTTTCGAAATTCTGCTAAAAATACAACCACCGGAGATGGTCTGACATCGCCAAGCTGATACTGTCGACAGTTATTGTCAATGCCTCCCAGCTCCGGATATTCAGGGTTTGCTGCCATCGTTTAAGGCTATTGACGTAACGTAAAGCCCAAAAAAAGTCGGTTGAATTTTGCAACTGCAGGGTTGAGTTATCTGGTGCAGACGATATGGTAAACGGAACGTTTATGTATAAGAGAGTGATGAAGTGCCAGATCCGGTTGATATTATCGTCGGTCGCAACGTCAGACAGTTTCGCGCCCTTCGCCGTGTTTCCCAACTTGAGCTTGGCGAAGCACTCGGACTGACTTTCCAGCAGATCCAGAAATACGAAAAGGGAACGAACCGCGTTTCCGCCAGCAAGCTGCATCAGATCGCGGTTTTTCTCGACGTTGAGATCTCTGCTCTTTTCGAGGGCGCCGGCATGTCACCATTCGGCAGCCGTGTCGAACTCAGCCCCGACGCCTATGCGCTTGCGCTGAGCTACGACAAGCTGAACTCACCGGCAGGCAAGGAAGCGGTTAAGACCATCGTCACCCTCATGACTGGCGAAGTGGCCGAAACCGCCGCCTGATTCAACGACAGCGCCGGGCATCTTTTCGAGAGCCGCAAGGACGCTCTAGCACTTTGAATTGCTGCATGATTTTAATCCTGCATCGGTTCCGATAAGCTATGCAGCGGGCAATGGATTCCCACCGAAAGCACGACCTGTTCAAGGTCTGGATGATCTCGGACCGATGCGGGTGTACAGCGGTTTTGGAAGGACGGCGTGCCTCAAGGCGAAGACCGGGAAGCAGGTCGCCCGGTTCAGGTTCGATGCCGCGCGCTTCAGTGAATCTCGCATTCGTGCAGCGCCATCAGCAGATCGTCCTGCGTCTGGTGGCCGGCATGATAGAGGTCGATCGCGATGTTGGCGATTGAAAGGCCCTGCTGGCTGCGAAGCTTGATGTTGCGCTCGGCGCACCAGGTGTAGATGGCGCCGGCGAGAACGTCGACGTCTTCGGACTGAGAGGAAAAGGCTGGCGCCATGGTCGATACCCTTGGTTTGGTTGTCCCCCGCTAGAGCGCCGCGCTAAGGACGCTCTATCGCTTTGATTTGGTGCATAACCCCAAAAGGAGATTCCGATCTTCGGAGTTATGCGCTGACCGCAGAGACTGAATTCATTTGGAAAACTTGCAAGCGGCATCATCTGGCTGCGTTAACGCAAGTCGTCTTCCCGTCCGCCGCCGTATCGATCCGGGACAGATTGGCCGGCGCGGGCGGCGAATGTCGCAAATCGGGATTCCTGGAACAAAAAAACCGGAGACGTTTCCGTCCCCGGCTTTCGAAATAGGCGTGTCGATTGCGGCTCAGCCTTCGAAGAATTCCTTCATGCGGGCAAAGAAGCCCGTCGATTCCGGATTGTTCTCCTTGGAGGAAAGCTGCTCGAATTCCTGAAGCAGTTCGCGTTGGCGCTTGGTGAGCTTTTGCGGCGTCTCGATCTGGATCTGGATGTAGAGGTCGCCCGTCTGCACCGAACGCAGCACCGGCATGCCCTTGCCCTTGAGGCGGAACTGTTTGCCGACCTGCGTGCCCTCAGGCACGGTTACGCGCGACTTGGTGCCGTCAAGCGTCGCTACGTCGAAGGTTCCGCCGAGCGCGGCCGTCGTCATCGAGATCGGAACCGCGCAATAGAGATCGGCTCCGTCGCGCTGGTAGAATTCATGTGGTTTGACGGACAGGAAGATATAGAGATCGCCCGCAGGTCCGCCGCGGGCGCCGGCTTCGCCTTCGCCCTGCAGCCGGATGCGCGTGCCGTCCTCGATGCCGGCAGGAATATTGACCGAGAGCGAACGCTCTTCCGTCACCCGGCCCTGGCCGTGGCACTTCGGGCAGGGATCGGGAATGATCTGGCCGCGGCCATGGCAGGTCGGGCAGGTCCGCTCGATCGAGAAGAAGCCCTGTGCCGCGCGCACGCGCCCCGTTCCCTGGCAGGTGCCGCAGTTCTTTGGCTGCGTGCCGGGCTTGGCGCCCGAACCCGTACAGACGTCGCAGGTGATCGAGGTGGGAACGCGGATCTGCGCCGTCTTGCCGGAGAAAGATTCTTCCAGCGTTATTTCCATGTTGTAGCGAAGATCAGCGCCACGCTCGCGGCCGCCCGACGAGCGCTGGCGAGCGCGCCCACCACCCATCATTTCGCCGAAGATATCCTCGAAGATGTCTGAGAAACCGCCGCCGGCAAATCCGCCTCCACCACCGCCCATGCCGCCATGCTCGAAAGCCGCATGGCCATAGCGATCATAGGCCGCCCGCTTCTGCGGGTCCTTGAGCATCTCGTAGGCTTCGTTGATTTCCTTGAACTTCCGTTCGGCGTCCTTGTCATCCGGGTTTTTGTCCGGATGAAATTTCATCGCCAGTTTGCGGAAGGCGCTTTTCAGCTCTTTCTCGTCCGCCGACTTGGCTACACCCAGAGTTTCGTAAAAGTCCGCTTTTGCCATTAAGGATTAAACCCCGGAAATGGATTTTCCGGCTGCCATGGTGAGCAGCCGGATCAGGTGTTGAAGCATAACCACGCCGTCGCGGATTACGCGGACTTCTTGCGGTCGTCGTCCTTGATTTCCTCGTAGTCGGCATCGACGACATTGTCGCCGCCTTCCGCGGAGGCATCGCCAGCAGCGCCGCTTTCAGCCTGCTGTGCTTCATAGATCGCCTGGCCGAGCTTCATTGACACTTCCATCAGCGTCTGGGTCTTGGCCTTGATGTCATCGGCATCGGGCTCCGACGCTTCCGACGCCGTCTTCAGCGCGGCGATCGCATCCGAGATCGCGGTGCGGTCGGCCTCGGAAACCTTGTCACCGTAATCCTTCAGCGACTTTTCCGAGGAATGGATCAGGCTTTCAGCCTGGTTCCGGGCTTCGACGGCCTCGCGGCGCTTCTTGTCTTCGGTGGCATGGGCTTCGGCATCCTTCACCATCTTCTCGATGTCGGCGTCGGAAAGACCGCCGGAAGCCTGGATGCGGATCTGCTGTTCCTTGCCGGTGCCCTTGTCCTTAGCCGAAACCTGCACGATGCCGTTGGCGTCGATGTCGAAGGTGACTTCGATCTGCGGCATGCCGCGCGGCGACGGCGGCAGACCAACGAGGTCGAACTGGCCGAGCAGCTTGTTGTCGGCAGCCATTTCACGCTCGCCCTGCGAAACGCGGATGGTCACGGCCTGCTGGTTGTCTTCGGCGGTCGAGAAGGTCTGGCTCTTCTTCGTCGGGATCGTCGTGTTGCGTTCGATCAGGCGGGTGAAGACACCACCGAGGGTCTCGATGCCGAGCGACAGCGGCGTCACGTCGAGGAGCAGGACGTCCTTGACGTCGCCCTGCAGAACGCCGGCCTGGATGGCAGCACCAAGCGCCACCACTTCATCCGGGTTGACGCCCTTATGCGGCTCCTTGCCGAACAGCTGCTTGACGACTTCCTGTACCTTCGGCATGCGGCTCATGCCACCGACGAGAACCACTTCGTCGATTTCGGCAGCGGTGACACCGGCATCCTTGAGCGCTGCCTTGCACGGCGCGATCGTGCGCTGGACGAGATCGTCGACCAGGCTCTCGAGCTTGGCACGGGTCAGCTTCAGCGTCAGATGCTTCGGGCCGGAGGCGTCGGCCGTGATGAACGGCAGGTTGATTTCGGTCTGCTGCGAGGACGAAAGCTCGATCTTTGCCTTTTCCGCAGCTTCCTTGAGGCGCTGCAGGGCAAGCTTGTCGTTCTTCAGGTCGATGCCGTTGTCCCTCTTGAACTCGGCAACGAGATATTCGACGAGACGCATGTCGAAGTCTTCACCGCCGAGGAAAGTATCGCCGTTGGTGGACTTCACTTCGAAGACGCCGTCGCCGATCTCGAGGATCGAAATATCGAAGGTGCCGCCGCCAAGGTCGTAGACGGCAATTGTCTTGCCTTCTTTCTTGTCGAGGCCGTAGGCGAGGGCTGCAGCGGTCGGCTCGTTGATGATGCGCAGAACTTCAAGACCAGCGATGCGGCCGGCATCCTTGGTTGCCTGGCGCTGCGCGTCGTTGAAATAGGCGGGAACGGTGATGACGGCCTTCTCGACCTTTTCGCCGAGATAGGATTCGGCGGTTTCCTTCATCTTCTGAAGGATCATTGCGGAAATCTGTGCGGGCGAGTAGCCCTTGCCATTGGCTTCGACCCAGGCGTCGCCATTGTCGCCCTTGACGATGGTGAAGGGAACGAGGTGCTTGTCCTTCTCGACGGTCGGATCTTCGTAGCGGCGGCCGATCAGGCGCTTGACCGCAAAGAGCGTGTTCGTCGGGTTGGTGACTGCCTGGCGCTTGGCCGGCTGGCCGACGAGGCGTTCGCCATCATCGGAAAATGCCACCATGGAAGGGGTCGTGCGTGCACCTTCCGCATTCTCGATAACCTTCGCGTCCTTGCCGTCCATGACTGCGACGCAGGAATTCGTCGTTCCAAGGTCGATACCAATTACTTTTGCCATGTCATTCTCTCCTTGAAGCAAGCTGTCGGAACCCCGAGAAGGCATTTCCCTGACAGCCCCTTACGGGATGGGTCTACTTGCGATTACGCAATCGTGATTGCGGTGATGCGGCGTATATAAGGAGCGGTTTTCTGGACTGCAAGGCGAGAAATGCCCCGGAATCCAGCAAAACGAATGTGTTGCGTTCAATTTTTACAGTAGCCGGGAAAGAGGTCGCCCCATGTCCGGAAAGCGGCCGATTTTTAGAGCATGTCGCGCAAAACTGTGAAGCGGTCTTGCGACGACGACATGCGTAAAACAAAGACCTAAATCGCGAGGAGCGACTCTGAAAGATCGCGATGCGCTTTAGAGCATCGGGCTTGTGTTGGACGTGCAGCAAAGATCTCACTGGCCCATGATCAGATCGAGCAGCGTCGTGCGCCGCGGCTGGACGGAAGAGGTTGTCTGCGCGCCTCCGACATCCCCGGGTGGCACCACGCCCTCATAGTTCGAGCCGCCGCCTTCGGCAATGTCTGCGGGCGGAATCGGGCCATTGCCGGAGCTTGCCGCCTGCTGCCGGACAGGCGCTTGCGGATAGCGGTTTGCATTGTCGTCGCCGCCGAAGACGCCGGAAATGATACCGCCGATCGTTGACGGCGGCGCCTCGGCCGTCATCGGTTGCCCGCTGCCCAGCTGCCCATCGCCCGTTTGTCCATCACCAGGGGCTGCCTGCGCCATCGGCTGACCATTGTTCGGATCGGCGATCAACTGGCCGTTGCCGAAGAGCGGTGCCGGCGAAAGACCCTTGTGGGCGGCGATCATGAATTCCTTCCAGGCCTTGGCGGGCAGGCCGCCGCCTGTCACCTTCTTCATCGGCTTGCCGTCGTCATTGCCGAACCAGACCCCCGTGGTGAGGTTGCTGGTGAAGCCGACGAAGAGCGCGTCGCGCGAATTCTGCGTTGTGCCGGTCTTTCCCGCCGCCTGCCAGCCTGGGATCTTGGCGCTCTTGCCGGTGCCGTTGTCGATGACGCCCATCATCATGGCATCCATCTCGGCGACGATCTGCTCGGAGAGCACGCGCGGTGGGCTGTCATAGGTATTTTCGTAGAGAACCTTCCCTTCGGCAGTCGTCACCCGGCGAATGACGTGCGGCGTCGCCTTGTAGCCGCCGTTCATGAAGGCGGCATAGGAGGCGGTAAGTTCCATCAGCGACACCTCGGACGTGCCGAGCGCGATCGAGGCGTTGGGCTGCAGCTCGCTTTCGATGCCGAGCCGGTGGGCAAGCTTGATCACCTGATCCGGCCCGTCATACATCACCAGCTGGGCGGCCACCGTGTTCAGCGACTTGGCCAGCGCGGTCGCCAGCGTCACTTCGCCATTGTATTTCTTCTCGTAATTTTCGGGCGTCCAGTCGCCGATCCGGATCGGCGCGTCGTTGAACACCGAATAGGGCGTCAGCCCCTTCTCGAGTGCTGCGGCATAGACGAAGGGCTTGAACGAGGAACCCGGCTGGCGTTTGGCCTTGACGGCGCGGTTGAACTGGCTCGTCGCATAGTCCCTGCCGCCGACGAGCGCCCGGATCGCGCCGGTGCCGTCGATCGAGACGAGGGCCGCCTGCGAGGCGTCGAGCTTCCCGCCCTCCTTGTCGAGCACGTCGACCAGCGATTGCTCGGCCTTCTTTTCCAGCGACTTGTCGATCGTCGTATCGACGATGACGTCTTCCTTGACGTCGCCGATCAGACCCGGCAGCTCGTCCATCACCATGTCGGCGACATAGTGCCCGGCGCCCGACCAGTAGCTCTTGGCCGAGGCCGGGGTCTGTGACATCGCCGTCTTGACCTCGGAATCGGTGATGAAACCCTGTTCGCGCATTGCTGCGAGCACGAGTTGGGCGCGGGCATTCGCCGCGTCGGCATCGCGGGCCGGCGAAAGCCGCGACGGCGCCTTGAGCAGGCCGGCCAGCACCGCGGCCTCGCCGAGGTTCACGTCACGCGCCGATTTGTTGAAGTAGCGGCGTGATGCCGCCTCGACGCCATAGGCGTTCGATCCGAAGAACACCCGGTTGAGATACATCGCAAGGATCTGGTCCTTGGTGTATTTCTGCTCCAGCCACAGCGCGAGCAGCACCTCCTGCACCTTACGTTCCAGCGTCCTGTCCGGAGAGAGGAAGAGGTTCTTGGCAAGCTGCTGCGTCAGCGTCGAGCCACCCTGCACCATGTGGCCGGCCGTGAAGTTGGTCACGATCGCCCGGCCGAGGCCGAGCGGATCGACGCCGAAATGCGAATAGAAACGCCGATCCTCGATGGCGATGACGGCTTCCGGAATATAGGGCGACATGTTTTCGAGCGACAGCGCCTCGCCGCCGGTCGCGCCGCGATTGGCGATGACGCTGCCGTCGACGGCGGTAATCTTCACATTCGGCGGCCGTTCCGGGATTGCCCATGTGCTGGCGCTCGGCATGCGCGAGCCATAATAGACCACAAGCCCGGCAACGCCGATGCCCGCCCAGATGAAAAGCACGACGCACCAGTAGATCACGCGGCGCAGGAATCCGAAAAACCCGCCGCCTTCACGCTCCCGCGGCTCGCGCCGCCGCCGGGGGGCTGCACGTTGCG
>NZ_JALBGX010000134.1:0-17719 GCF_023006465.1 Rhizobium sp. PRIMUS64
GTGCTGCTGGGGCGGGCGCTGCGGCTGTGGCAGGAGCCGCCGGCGCGCCGACCTCCGACCAGGGGCTGACCACCACCGAGACATCTTCGTAAGAGAGATCAAGGATGCTGTTGACCAGAACGGATCGGCTTTTCATGTCGATCTCGTTGAGATTGGCGCCGGGGCGATATTGCAGCACGGCCGCCGCCCTCGCCTTCTCCTTGATGAGCCCGCGGCCGTTCTCCTCCGGCAGCACCACATGGACGCGCGCCGTCGCCACGCCGTCAAGCCCGGAAAGCGTTTCGGCAAGCTGCTGCTCGATGGCGTAGCTCATCCGGGCTTTCTGTTCGTAAGGCGTCACAAGGAAGCCGTTGCCGGGAAAGAGTTCGGCGACATTTCCGAACGACTGACGCGGCAGACCGGCGCCCGCCAGCAACTCGATCGCCCGGGCATGATCGGCTGATTCAGCGATGATCGCATAGGTCCCGCCCTTTTCGCTCTTCATGGTGACGGAGATGCCGGCGCGTTCCAGCAGGACCTGAGCATCCAGCGCATCGCGCTGATCGAGTCCCGTCAGCACGTCCTGGCTGCAGGCGGCGAGGAACAGGCAGAGGGCGAGCATGGCGGCCTTCGGAAGGACTTTGCGCGCGGGCGAAGAGATCGATGATCTCGCAAGGGCCGATGAGATCATGATATTCACTGGCCCTGCGTCAGCCGTTTGGACGACGACATCACCGACTGGGTGAGTGACGACAGCAGCGTCGTGCCGGTTGCGAATTGCTGTGATTTCTCCAGCCGGTCGATCGATGTCGTGATGTCTTCGATCTTCGGGCCGCTGTGATCCTTGTCCGCGGCAAATCGCACCAGCGGCGTCTCCGGCTGGCCGCTCCCGGCCACGGGCATGAAGAATGCCGACAGCCGTTCGAGAATGCTGGAGGGCCTGGTATTGCCTTCCGGTGAATAGGAGGGCGGGACGGCGTCGGACTCAGGCGCGATCTTGCGGCCCTGGGTGTTGGGAATAGAGGTGAGTTCGGTTGGCCGAAGGCCGGCGAAATCCGCCGGTTGCAGTCCGATCCGCTCCGCCACGATCTCCGAGGTCTTCAGCACATTGCCTGTCGATACGCCGTCGACGGGCGGCGTGAAGGCGCGGCCGGAAAGTTCTTCTCCACTCATTGCAATTCCTCAACTCGGTACACGTCAACTGCAAACGATGAACGGGAACGCTACTCGTCGCTGCCTTCGTCGATCGCCTCCTTGGCGAAATTGAAAAGCGAATTGTTCAGCATCAGGGTGTTGGAAATCATGCCTGGCAGAAACGCGTCCACGGCAGCGGAGAGTATCTCGCTCTCGCTGTTCGGATCGACCTTTTTCGTCGTGCTGCCGGTGGTGTCCTTGGAACCCGTCTTATCGGTCGTCAGCTCCACCGAGACAGGGTTTGCGAGCGCCAGGTTGAGGTCGGAGTTCACTGAATCTACGGCCATATGAGCACTTCCATCAAGGAGTTATCAAAATGAATGCATGATTTGATATGGATAAAAAAACGGCCGGTCAATTGTTTAAACTTAACCGATGGTTAATTTTCGGAACTTGCAATCGGCATTGACAACTTTATCGACCTTTATATTAAAATTGAACGTTTTTTATCCGTAAAGCGCAGCAGATATCCAGATTGCGCATGAAATTCATACTTAAATTTATTGCTATCAAATGTTCACAGGCCAGACTGCCTCTACGCCAACCGGGCCTGTGAGTACCCAGATATTTGGTGTTGCGAAAGCGTCCCGGATCAGCCCACCGCCGTACCGCGGCGCTTCTCGATATCGGCGATGATCGCGTCCCAGTTCTCAGGGGTCAGCTCGCGCTGTTCCGGGTCGCGGGGCGCGGGGGCGACGCCGCCCTTGGCGCCGACGATCGGGCCGGTCTTGGCGTAGATGCCGACCGTGTCGTTGACAGTGCGCTTAAGCATGTCGTTCATCATGTCGGTCTGCTTGTGGAAGGCTTTTTCCTGCTTGATGCTCTGGTAGATGGCAAAGCCCGCCCAGGCCGCCCAGGACACCGCGCAGGCGACTGCGAAGGCGAGCGAGAAGCCGCCGGAGACGAGCGCTACCGTTGCGCCCGTGCGCCCGAGGAAGGTGGAATTCACCAGCATATTGGCAACGCCTGCGATGCCCTCGATCGCGCCGACCGTGTCCGCCGCGGTTCCGATACCCATGAAGATGAGATCGACCGGATCGCCCTTGCCACTGGTGAGCCCCTGCAGGAACTGGTAATATTCCACCGGCAGCCAAGCGACGCCGGCAACGGCGCCAACCGTCGTCCCGGTATTCTTGAAAAAGGCGGAGAGCACGCTGCGCTGCGCCCGCGCCAGCTCGTCGGAAACGCCGACGAGTGAACTGATCCCATCCAGCAGCGAAAAATTCGAGGCTTTGATCGCCGAGCCGAGCGCACTGCCCATGTGCGCGAGAGCGCCAAGGGCGTGCAGAACCACGATGCCGATGCTGTCCCAGGTCGGGCTGGTCATGTTGAGGCCGGCATAGATGGAGCGGGATGCGGTGAGCACCGACATCACGCCGGAAGAGAGCGCCGCCTTGTATTTGACAGGATCGACCCCTGCCGGCGCCGCCGTCGCGGTCTTGTCGATCAGCTTGGCAAGGTCGGCCTTGATCGTTTCGACGCTGCCGCCCGGTCGCATCGTCGCCCAAAGCGCGGTGAAGATCGTCGTGAAATTGGTCTTGTATTGCGCCATGGCATCGGCATTGCCCTTGAACAGGGTTTCCGCCAGCGCGTCGAGGCTCGGGGCGATGATCTTCTTGATCGCCTCTTCGGCGGTCTTGCCGTCGACGATGATTGGATCGATCACATCCGTGCCGGGCATCAGCGTCTTCATCAGGCCTGACATGGAAAGTCCCATGTCCTTGAGGCTCGATGTCAGATATTCGCTGTCGATATAGGGCAGATCGAGACTTTGGATGGTCTTGCTCCAGCCATTGTCCTTGGTGGCGAACATGCGCTCGGCGATCCAGGCGTCGCCCCCGCTGCCGGCGAAGAAGCGCCCGCCGTCTGAGCCGTTGGCGGCAATGCCCTTGCCGGCCAGCCCGGTGCCGATCATGATCGCCGCCATGACGTCGTTGAACGAATAGCTGGCGAGATTGCTGGAGGGCAGCGGCGAGACGCTCTTGTCCCACTCGGCATTGGCCGGCAACTTCGAGACCAGGCTGGCGCCCATGACGAGCCCTTCCAGCGCGGTCTGCACCGCATGGCGGTAGCCCAAGACCTCCTTGCCGCCGGGTGCGCTCAGGCGCGACGTCAGGCGCTCCAGATTGCCGGCGAGATCGCCGATGCCGATTTCTCCGGCGCCTACCTTGTCGAGCAGCGGACCGAGAAGCGCCTTGACGTCGGCCTTGAACTGATCGCGCACCTCGGGGCTGTCTGACCCGTAAAACTGGTTGGCCATCGCCTGGATGGTCGGGTTGAACAGGTGGGTGATATTGTTGGGCACGGTGCTGCCGAATTCGGAAGCGGCAACCTTTTTCAAACCGTCGAGGTCGATCTTGAGATCGGGGAACAGGCTGCCGCCGAGCCCGAGCGACTGGTCGAAATCCATAACCGGCAGGATGGAGCCGAGCCCCTTCAGTTCCCGCTCGGTCTTGTTGCCGGCCAGTCCCATGCGGATCAGGCCATCGAGCGCCGTCGTCGGATCGGAGATCGTCGGCAGCACGTTCTTGTCGAAGAATTCGGCATAGGTCTTGTCGGCAATCGCCGAGCGCTGCTTTACGAAATCGTCGGGAAGCACCATGGAATAGAAGCCGAGGGCGGCATTATATTCCTTGAGAATGGTGGTGACGTCCTTGCCGGATTTGAGACCGTCATTCAGCAGGCCGCCATTGACGATGTCGCGCTCAAAGGCATCCTCGACCTTCGTACGCAGGTCCTTCATCTTCTCGTCACGCGTTATCGTGTCGTTGATGATCTCGGAAGCGTCCTTGTTCGTATCGGGCGGCGCCACGCGATAACCGGAGAAGATCAGCTTGAAGGCCTTCAGCGCCTTCTCCGTCATCAGCGAGTTGACGTCGGGGTCCGAGCCCAGGATGGCGATCGACTTGTCGAGATCCTTCAGGATCTCCTGGTCGTTGTAGATGCCGCGCTGGTTGTCGCCGAGGCTGTCCTTGTATTGGCCGAAGGTCGCCTTGGTCTGAAGCAGATCGAGATACATGATCAGTTTCTGCTCGGCAGTGTAATTGTGAGGGTTTTTGACGACGTCGATGCTCTCGAAGGATTTGTCCTTGTCCTTCAGCCCTTCCATGAAGCCCTGATTGATCTCGCTCATGAAATCGGAATTGAACAGGAGATCGATGACCGGCTGGATCGGCGCGGTAGGGCGGGACGTGCCATTCGACGTGGCGGCCAGCGAAACGAACTTCGGACTGCTCGTCTGCGCCGATATAGAGGAGAAAATCGTCAGGGCTGCCGTCGTGGTCCCGTCAGAGGCAAAAGGCGATGCCTTCTTGACCGTGGTGCTCGTGGTTTTGCCCTGGCTCGTGGAATTTTCGGACTTTGGATCGGAATTGGCGTTTAGCCGGAGAAATGAAACCGTATCGATATCCGAAGATGCTGGTGCGATCGATGACATGCGTTCCCTTTGATTTTCTTTTTCCGCTTTTCGCGGATGACGTCGTTTACCTTACGTTAGGCATAAGATCGACCTTTGCGTGATAATTCAAGCCCGATCGCGACATCGCGGTTGCATAAAATGCAGCGGCCTCGCGCCTGGAGATCAAAAATCACATTTTTACCGAGGGGTCGCAGGGTATTTCCCAGGCTGTGGCGGTCATCGTTGCCGCCCCTCTGCCTCTACCAGATGAATGACGGGTCTGGCCCAAATTCGAGATGCACGGACTCGCCGGTGTAGCGTTCAAGCTTCTCGTTCAGCTGCTTTTCCATTTTGTCGAGCTTCTTCACGCCATTGGCCATATCCCACAGGCCAAGCGCTAGCCCGACGGCCGAGGCAACGAGGCCGGTGACCAGTCCGGCCGCGGCAAGGCCGGTTTTGGCGGCGCTGCTGAAGATGGTCACGACTTCCGGCGCCACCGTTCCGAGTCCGGAAAAGGCACGGGACATGGCATTGGTCAGATAAAGCATCGCCTCGGAGAAACCGATGAGCGCGTTGCCGGTACCGGCAATGCCGCCGATTATTTCGAGCGCGCCCTTGGCGCGGTCGCCGGCCTTCATCGACCGCGACGCCGAATAGAAGCCGAGGCCGGCCATGGCGAGGCCGCCGGCCGCGCCGAGGATCTTGCCTGCCGCTTCCATCGTCTTCGGCGAGAAGTTCATCGAGATCCCCTTGCCCCAGCTGCCAGGCTGATTGCCGAAGGCGCTGAACGGTTTGCCGGCAACGTCGAGGTTCTTGCCGAGACCTTCCATCGTCATGCCGACGATCTGTGTCGCCGAGCCGACCGCAGCGGCGATATCGGCCGGCGTCCACTTGCCGCCGACACCGAGGCCGCGCGCCACCAGCACGCTCGACATCGTCAGCATCTGCACGGCGTGCATCAGACCGGCCTTGTACACTTCGGCATCGATGCCGGCAGGTGTCCGGGTCTGGCGCGGCAGATCGAGCGAATCCTTGAAGGAGGCAAGCGCATCGTCGAGCTTCATACCGCCGCGCATCATCCGCAGAACGCCGTCGACGTCGCGTGCTATGTCCTGTGCCAGGTTCTGTTTCAGCGTCTCGCCGCCATCGGCCGGGCCGTTTTTGCTGATGAAATCCTCGGCGAAGGTGTTTGCCAACTGGCTGATGGCGTCATTCGTTGCGCCGGGCACGAAGGTGTCATCCGGACCCGACAGCAGCGGCTCGAGATCGACACCCTGGCCGTCGCCGATATAATGTTCCTTGATGACGTTCGAGAAGGTGACGTTCGCGGCGTCGAGATGCGCGTCGATATAATCCTGGGGCAGGAGATCGACGAGCGTGTTGAGTTCGGAATAATAATCCTTCAGGGCATCTTCGAAGCTCTTGCCGGCGCTCAGCGCCCGGTCGATCGCCTTGCCGCCGCCGATATCGATCAGATAGGCGTCTTCGATGTTGGTGAGCAGATCGGAATTCGCCGGGCGTTGCAGATATTCCTTCATGCCGCTCGCGAAGATATCCGAGAGATGCTGCTGCGTCGCCGGATCGGCCGTCAGCTTTTCGATCCGCGCATCGAGGTCCTTGCCGACGCGCTCGCCATCGGGCACGCTGTCGCCATACTGGTTCATATAGCCATTGAACTGCTGTTTGATCTCGATGAGATCGTAGAGCAGCGTCGCCTTCTGTTCCGGCGTCAGCTGGTCGAGGTGGTCCATGTTGTCGGGCGCGACGAAATCCCGGCTCACGTCCTTCACGGCGTCGCCGAGAATGCCGTATTTGAGTTCGTCGAGCTTCTTCAGCGTCGGCTCATAGGCGGTCGACGGAGCGTAGCCGCGCAGCAGCTTGCTTTCCAGGATGTCGTTCTCGTCGATCGGGCGCTCCACGACCGGCTCGATGGCATCCGAGCCCGACATGACAAGGTCCATCTTCTTGAGGCTCGATGTCAGATAGTCGCTGTCGATATAGGGCAGATCGAGATTTTGGATGGTCTTGCTCCAGCCATTGTCCTTGGTGCCGAACATACGCTCGGCGATCCAGGCGTCGCCGCCGCTGCCGGCGAAGAAGCGTCCGTCACCTGAGCCGTTGGCGGCGATCTCCTTGCCGGCCAGCCCAGTGCCGACCATGATCATAGCCATGACGTCGTTGAAGGAATAGCTGGCGAGATTGCTGGAAGGCAGCGGCGAGAAATTCTTGTCCCAGTCCGGATTGGCCGGCATCTTCGAGACGAGGCTGGCGCTCATGACGAGCCCTTCCAGCGCGGTCTGCACCGCGTGACGGTAACCCCAGACTTCCTTGCCGCCGGGAGCGATCAGACGCGAGGTCAGGCGCTCCAGGTTGCCGGCGAGATCGCCAATGCCGATTTCTCCCGCGCCAACCTTGTCGAGCAGCGGACCGAGAAGCGCCTTGACGTCGGCCTTGAACCTGTCGCGGACCTCGACGCTGTCTCCCCCGTAAAACTGGTTGGCCATCGCCTCGATGGTCGGGTTGAACAGGTGAGTGATATTATTGGGCACGGTGCTGCCGAATTCGGAAGCGGCAACCTTTTTCAAGCCGTCCAGGTCGATCTTGAGATCGTTGCCCGGGTCGGTTTCGGGCGTGCTCACCTTTGCATCGACCAGGATCGCGGTGGCGCCGCTTTTGCTCTGGGTAAATCCGACGAAGCCCCGCGCAGCGGAGATGTCGAGTGCCTGCCCGTTGCCGCTCGGCGCGATCTTGCGTATTTCGCCGGCGTCGATGGTTTTTGTCGATGCAGAACGGCCAGTCACGTCTTTCTGGCCGAGGTCCACGACCAGGGTTTCGACCTCTTTCGATCCGCTGCCAACACGTTCCAACATGATTTCGTCACTCCTGATCGACGGCCGCACCCTGAACGGAGGCCCGGAAAGCCTCGTTAGGTCAGAAGTTTTTCAGTGATATGACAAATGGGTGCTATCGGAGCGGCAAAATTGAACCATTGACCCCCACATAGCTTCCAAATTATACCGCAGTACAAATGCTGGTGACACCGCAGTCGCCAAGGTGCGGCGCAATAGAGCACGCTCCCGTAGGGAATGCGCTCACGAGACAGATCGAAGTCGGTCCTCGGGCTCGGTTTTCAGACTGCATTGTCCGGCAAATCGGTATAAGCCGTCCTCTCGAACAAATCAGGGGACAACATGGAAACCGTGGAAATCAGCAGCCGCAGCGACTTCGGCCTTTGGGCAATTGAGCGGGCGCGGGAAATCATAACGTCCGAGGGAACTGCTTTTGCGATGGCCGCTCGCGATATGGACGACGAGGCGCTTGCAAACGCTGCAGCCGCGCTAGGCAAGGCCATCAGCGATGCGATGGTGGAAGTGTTTGACGGCCTGATAGATGAATCGTGATTGTGAAGAGACAGCGGGTCACTGACCGATAAAAATTGGTCAGCACCGTCCGGGCTCGCCGTCTTCCCCTCTCATTGCAAACTGTCAGAAACTTGCATATATTTCTGACAAGAGAAATGCCATGCAAAAGCTGACATAGCAAATCATGGGACATGCTGAACGACTGCCGGAAGGATCCGCGCTTTCGGCAAAGAGTTTTTTGCATCTCGGAAATCGAGCCGCCCTGGATCAGGCTCTGTCGCGCCTGGCCGAGCGTGGCGAGCTCGTCCGGGCGGGCCGTGGTATCTATATGCGGCCCGTCAAAAGTCGCTTTGGCAGTCGGCCGCCGACGGTCGAACAGGCCGTAGAGGCGGTGGCGCAGCAGCGCGGTGAGGTCATCGTCTCGAATGGCGCCGCCGCGGCAAATGCCCTGGGCCTGACCTCCCAGGTCCCGGTCCGCTCCGTCTACCTGACATCCGGCCGTAGCCGGACGATGACCCTTGGACAGCAGACGGTCGAGCTCAAGCACGTGCCGCGCTGGCAATTGGCCTTGGCCGATCGACCTGCTGGCGTGGCGGTCCGCGCACTTGCATGGCTTGGGCCGGAGAGGGCCGATGAAGCACTGTCGCGGATCAAGCGAAAGCTGCCGCCGGAGGCGTTCGGCGAGCTGGTGGCGGCGGCTCCGCAGTTTCCGACCTGGCTTGCAAGAAGCGTAGGAAGGGCTGCGCATCGCTGATCTATTCCTGAGCTTGTCAAAGATGACCGGCGCGAAGCCTTGGCTGTGGCAGCCGACCACAGCGGACGGCCCATTCATCTCCTCGAAAAGGATGTCTGGGTCGTCTGGACGCTGCAGACGCTCTTTTCGTCCAAGCTCGGTGAGCATCTCGTCTTCAAGGGCGGCACCTCGCTTTCGAAAGCCTACGGTGTCATCAAAAGGTTCTCCGAGGATGTCGACCTGACCTACGATATCCGCGCCCTGGCGCCGGACTGTTGGCGACAATGACGAAGCACTGCCGAAAACCCGCAGCGAGGAGAAACACTGGACCAGCGAGGTGCGAAAGCGGCTTCCGGTCTGGGTGGCGGGCTCGGTGGAGCCGGTTATGGCGCGTTGCGCGTTCAATCTCTTCCGGCGGCAATCCGCCTCGAGGACGATACGCTCTACCTCGACTATGAAGCGGTGAGCAGCGGATCCGGCTATGTCGCCCCGAGCGTCATGCTCGAATTCGGAGCGCGTCGACCGGCGAGCCGGCCAGTATCCGCGATATCGACTGTGACGCGTCGGGCCAGGTTGATGGTGTCGAATTTCCGAAAGCGAGTCCCCGCGTCATGCACGCGGAGCGGACGTTCTGGGAGAAAGCGACCGCCATCCATGTCTTCTGCCTGCAGGAGCGCCTTCGCGGCGATCGTTTTGCCCGCCACTGGCATGATGTCGTCCGGCTGGACGATGCTGGTTTCGCCGACAAAGCATCCGCGGATCGGCAACTCGCCAATGCCGTGGCGAAACACAAATCCATGTTTTTTGCGGAAAAGGCGGCCGACCGCTCGCCCATCGACTACGCCGCAGCCGTCAACGGCAATCTGGTTCTGACGCCATCCGGAGAAGGTCTGCGTGCGCTCGGCGAGGATTACGTGCGCATGGTCGACGACGGCCTGCTGCTCGGCGATTCCGAGCCGTTCGAGCACCTGATCGAGCGATGCACGCAAATTCAGGCGCATGCCAACAAAAGCGACGCGTCAAAATAAGCAATTGCCGGCCCACAGCCGCACCTGCCCATTACTGTGAGTGCCCTGTCACCGACGCGGTTTGGCTTCGCGCCAATTATTAGGCGTTTGCTCGTGGCAGGCACCCTTGATGTGATGAGAGTGACCCGGTTATTCCGGCTCCGGCCTCGGCGAGGATGTGGCCAAATACCGCACGGGCGCGGGTTCGTTTGAGGAAAGTTGCGCCACGTAAAACGAAGATCCGGTGTGTTTGCAGTGAAGGCAT
This sequence comes from Rhizobium sp. PRIMUS64, assembly GCF_023006465.1. Lineage (NCBI taxonomy): Bacteria > Pseudomonadati > Pseudomonadota > Alphaproteobacteria > Hyphomicrobiales > Rhizobiaceae > Rhizobium > Rhizobium sp. PRIMUS64. The sequence goes on from NZ_JALBGX010000134.1 coordinate 9,938, forward strand.
TCCAATTCCCAATTTCAATCTCGCCGGAAGCCCGAGCAAGCTCAAAATCGCTGACGCGAGAATCGACACGGATGTTCCACTTGCCGCAACGGCACGTTCTCGCGCCAAGTGCCATCCTCCCACTGGCGCGCCGCACGCTTGATTGGCTCTATTCCCGCAGGGGGGGTCGACAAGACGACGGTCACTTCTTGGCGTCCAGCGGATCGATGTCGCCTTTCATCAGGAAGGCCGCAATCTCGACAGGGCCAGCGCGCCCGGGCGTGACGATGATTTTTGCCATCGCCTTGTCTGAATGAAGATGCGTCGAAGCCGGCTGTGCTGCCGCAGCGATAGGCGCGCGGTGGCGGCGTGAATCGCCAAGTTGCCGCAACGGCCAGCACGAGGAACTCGACCAACGTCTCGGCGGCGAAATAGCGGAAGGTGCATTCCGGTAAACCACGGCGATCGAAACTTAAATCCGTCGCAATCTTCTCGACACTCACGTAGCATGAGCCTCGCGAACAAACGCCGCCACGCCACTATGGCAATTTCACTTCTCCTCCTCGGGATGCCGACTAACACGTTCGCCCATCCCCATATCTTCGTTGATGCGAAATTCGAGGCGGTCGCGGCGCCCGATGGAAGCCTCCAGGAGCTGCGCGACACATGGCAGTTCGATGAGGTGTTTTCGTCGTCAGTGCTGCTCGACTACGACAAGAACCGCAACAATGCCCTCGACCCTGCGGAAGTTGCTGCCGTCGCCAAAACAGTCCGGGAGTCGCTTGCGCAGTACAACTATTATATGAACATCACGATCAATGGGAAAACACTCGCGCTTGCGAAGCCGGACATCCTGCATGGGACCTATGAGAACGGCTCCCTCACCCTGTCTTTCGCACAGAAGCCAATGGCCAAGACGCCGCTCAAAGGATTGATTGTTTTCGGCGTTTATGATCCGACACTCTATACTGCTCTCGATTTTGCCAGCGATGCCGATCTGAAAATCTCGGGCGAAGGCTTTAGCGGTTGCACTCACAAAGTCGTCAGGCCTGGCTCGAAAGAAATCCTTTCCGAAAATCAGGCGATGCTGACGACGATGTTCTTCAACGATCCAGTGGGCACAGACTACTCGCAGATTGTTGCGACCCGATTGGAAGTGCGCTGTTAAGGAGTGTCGAGGCATAATTGCGAACTATCGAACCTCGTTGTCGCCTCTGTCATGATGATCGATGTCATTCAGGTCTTTGTTTACATCACGGAGAGCACCAGATGCGTTCCAGGCTCAACCTTTTGCTAGCAACGGGGTTGGTCATCCTGGCACCAATGCTGTCCGGATCAACTCCCGCACGTGCCGCGGGCAAGAGTTCGCCTTTCCCGGCTTGGATAGCAGACTACGTCGGCGACGGGAAAGGCCAGATCACGCGCGTGGTTCTGGAGCGGGCGCGGAGGTTATATCTGGAGAAGGTCGCGGAGGGAACGGTCAAGAACGCCTGTTACTTCGCAATGGATGCGACACGACCCAACGATCTGACAGTTGGCCGGTTCTACGTGATCTGCGAGGCGAAGCAGTCGTTTCGGGTGATCTCGGCAGGGCATGGTGGCGGCCTCAACCTCCCTGGCGTGGTCAACTTCTCCAACGGCCGGGAATGCGCTAAGAATTTTGGCAACGCGCTGGACTCAAACTTGACCGCCGGCGCGTATCTGACAAGCGAGATCAAGACCTCGTTCAAAGGCTATTATCTGGCGCCTTCTAACAGAGAGGCGGTTTTGACCCGCTCGTTTGTTCAATTCGATGGGATCGGCGATACCGCCAACGCCAGACAACGCGCCATCGGCGGGCATGCTGCGGCGCTCGTCTCTGGGATCTGCATGCAGAAAAAGCCGGAGAGCCCATATGCCGATCGGAAAGGCTATGTCCCTGTCGGGAAGTTGGTCACCTATGCGGGCGGGCGAAGCGACGGATGCACCAGCTGGTCGCCGGAAGAGACCCCGGAAGTCTTGTCGATGGTCAAGGATAATCCGACGACGCTCTATATCTACCCGGAGGCGCGCGACATCGCCGCGGTCGGCCGGGCAACGACATCGGGCAAGTCGCCAGTAAGCGCTGGATCATACTGGAACGCTACCTGCCTTGGCGAGATCGGCTCTCCGCAGTTCTGGCCGAAAGAGCGGCTGGAGCCGATCATCGCAAGATATAAGCAGGATCATCCAGCACCACCGCCGCGTCCAATTCCCCTCTGCCAAGCATCCAATTGAAAAGCGGGTGGCATCTGAGAAAACGATCGTCGTTTTGAATGTCACCTTTAGCTTTGACGACCAAAGTCCTCTGCGTATAACATTGCTGCAGCAGCCTCCTCGTCGCCGCCAATGCTTGGAGCACACTGAGATGGAACTCGCTCGTTCTATCCTGAATGCCGCGACACTCGCAACCTCGGGAACCACAGGCACAAACACGCACGAATTTTGCTTTTCCTCGCAGGGCAAAATTATTCTGGCAGGGTGCTGCTGGCGAGCGCCCGGCAGGAGAAGCTGGAAAGTGGCAAGGTCGTGCGCGTCGACAGCACGTCACCGCCGCACTGATCCATGAGCCGAGCGACCGTAGCCTATTATGGGACGCTGTCCGGGTGACGGTGCGGCTGTTGCAGCAGGCCGTGGCACTGGGTAGAGCCATCCCATGGCACGACCACCGCCGCGCGGCAAAGAAGCGGGCTCGAGCGATCGAATACCCGCGGCCGCCCCAAACGGATCAAGCACTACCGCGAACTGCTCAAGATCACGCGCACGACCTTGAGTTATCTGCAGCAGGCGAGTGAACAGTTGCCCCTGACGGCTGGCCCGGCCGGCGAACTGTGGCAGACCCAGCCCCGCCACTATAAGCTGCTGATCGACCGGATCATCGGCCAGACCGAACGGCGGGTCCTGGCCGGCGAGCCGGTGCCGGCTGGCGAGAAGCTGGTGAGCCTCTTCGAGCCGCATGCCGACATCATCGTCGAAGGCAGCCGCGACGTCGACTACGGCCACAAACTCAATCTGACCACCGGCAGAAGCGGACTGGTCCTCGACCTCGTCGTCGAAACCGGCAACCGGCAGACAGCAAGCGTTTGCTGCCGATGCTGGAACGCCACATCGCCTTTTATGGCCAGGCGCCGCATCAGGGCCGGCTATGCCAGCCGCGATAATTTGAGCCGAGCCAAAGCCTGCGGCATCCGCGACATGGCCTTCCACAAGAAGTGCGGCCTCAAGATCGAAGATATGGTCGGTAGCCGGGGTCTATCGCAAGCTCAGAAACTTCCGCGCCGGCATCGAGGCCGGCATCTCATGTTTGAAACGCGCTTGTGGCTTGGGGCGCTGCACCTGGCGTGGGCTCGACCACTTCAAGGCTTATGTCTGGTCATCGGTGGTCGCTTACAATCTCGCCCTCTTTGCCCGCCTCCGGCCGGATCGTCGGCGTTGGTGAGGCGAACAATGCTGTCCGCGATGGCGAGGACGTTCTTCGACCGGTGGCCGATCCGTCAGCAGCCGATGCTCGGACGCTTCCAGCGCCTCTATCCGCCGGTACTCCGTCATGTCGATTTACGATCCGAAAAATAAAGCATCCTTCCGTCGTCCCCATGGATGGGACTTAAATGCAAGCGGTTCCAGAACTGCTCCCCGTTCTTCTTATAATTCAAGATCTCGACGCTCACCTCCCGCTCGTCGGCGATGCAGCGCGAAGTTCGGCGACGGCGATCGGAGACGTCGCCGGGCCCTAAAGGAAACGACAATTCCGGCCCAGCACCTCTCCGGCGGCGCAACCGGTCAGCTCGAGGAATGATCTGTAGGCCAGCCCGATCGGCAGATCCGGCTTGCGCGCGTCATTGACGACCATCGGCATCCTATTCGTTCGAACGCGACCGCCGCAAGTTCTTTCCGGTCGGCCAAGGCTGCTTCTGACGATACCGAAGGTAAGTCTTTGTCAAATTGGGTCGTCATCCTTCCACGCTCAATAAGAGGTCCGATAACGTCGCACGCCGTCTTTTTCCTAAAAGACGATCGACCGACTTGGCCTATGCGGCAGGCTTCCCGACCAGCCCGTCCGGGAGTCACGGTTCGATGGCGTTGTCATTGCGCCTGTATGGGATGAGGTAAGGCAATTCCGCTTGCGCGACCGGAAGGATCAGGCGCAGAATAAAATCATGAACCCCATTTCCACCTCCAGTCGCGCTCGGGAGCGCTTTCTCGAAGCAATCCTTCAGAGTGCCATCGAATATGCGATCATCGCCCTGGATCTCGACTCCCGAGTGATCACCTGGAATGAGGGTGCCCGCCGAATTCTCGGATGGGATGAGACCGAAATCGTCGGCCATCCCGTGGCCGTTATTTTCACTGAGGAAGACCGCGCGGCGGGCATTCCTCAACGGGAAATGACCGCCGCACTGACCCAGGGCCATGGAGATGATGAGCGCTGGCACCTTCGAAAGGACGGCTCGTTATTCTGGGCGTCGGGCCAGATGATGGCGTTGAGATCGGATGATGGCGAACTCGAAGGCTTCGTGAAGATCCTCAGGGATCGAACCGAGCAGCGGGAAAATGAGGAGCGACAGCGCGTCCTGATGCACGAACTTTCTCACCGCATCAAGAACACGCTGGCAGTCGTTCAGGCGATCACCAACCAGTCATTCCGGAACGCCGCCAGCATCGAAGCCGCGGAGCAGTCGATCTCGTCGCGCATCAAGGCATATGCAAACGCGCACGATATTTTGCTGCAGAAGAACTGGTTATCCGCAGCCGTCGATACGATCATCGAAGCGACCGCGGTGAATCTCGGCGTTGAACCGAGCCGCATCAAAGCAAGCGGTCCGGCAGTCAGCCTGAACCCGCAAGCGGCTCTTGGCTTCGCCCTCGTGCTGCATGAGCTTGTCACCAATGCGACAAAGTACGGGGCTCTATCAGGGGATACAGGAACTGTCGAGATCGAGTGGTCCGTGCGCAAAAATGTCGGCGACGATCGCTTCAATCTCCATTGGCAAGAGAGCGGTGGCCCAGCCGTGGAAGCCCCAAAGAAGAAGGGCTTCGGCTCCCGCTTGGTCAATACGAGCCTGTCCGCTTTCGGAGACGTCTCGTTTGACTACGCCGCAACCGGCTTCAAGCTCGACCTCGAGGCATCGCTTCAGAAACTGCAATATCAAAATTGTCCGGATCTTGAAGTATGAAGAGATGTCAAATGCTGCCCCGAGGCTCCGTGTCGTCGCCGATGCCAAGATCAGCGAAACAACTGGCCTTCATGCGCCTACTCGGCCTCAGCCTCTTCGATCTCCTGAGGAGACAGGTGGTAGATGACGAGTTTTTCGACGACGTATTCCAGGTCCTGGTCCATCCTGAGAAGGTCGGTTGATTTGCCCAGGTGGCCGCATTCACCGAGATAGTCGAAGCACATACCCCACACCGCATTGCGAAGCTTAAGAACCTTCCTCGTCGTCTCCGGCGAGAAATATGGTTCTTCACTGAAATCGAGGGCATCAGACACGTCCCGCGCTCGCCGCGACATAGCGTCCGACGAGACCTCGAACCATCTTCCGCGAACACTTCATAGCACTGCCTGCAACGTTCTACTGCAATCTTCAGTACATCATTAAGCGAGATGTCTTGGTCGTGTCTGAACAACACCGTAGGCATGCCGGATCCTCCGTATTCGAGATGGAATAGAGCGCCTCAGGAATGTTCCCATTTCGTTCCTTTCAAAAAAGGAGTCAGGGGCGCGCTTTTTTCGATGGTCGTCATAAGGCGCTCACTATCCAACGGGTCCACCGGATTTCGTCGGCTATGCCTTGCACCATGGTCTCGGCCTCGGAGGACAGCTCTTGCGGCCGCAGACGAATGGTACTGCAAGGCCTTCGCTGATCAGAATGCTGCCGACATCCTTCCCGTCAACCAACAGCATCCCGAAAGGGCGCCATGGTTGCATTTCTTCGTACCTTCGGTGTCCGGCGGACAAAAGCACGCGACTTTTCTCAGTTCGGTGCTGCCGCCGGCAACCAGCTCTCGAAGCCGCGCCAACGCCCGCTCGCCCTGTTGGCGCTCATATTAGCATTGGGGCGAGAACTTCTCCGGCGTGTTGAAGCCCACCAAACGTGTTCCGGCGGCATCGCCAACGACGTGTACGGTGTCTCCGTCGGTCACCGTGAATTCCTGGGCCACAGATGTCCTCGCTGTGCCGGAGTTGACTGAAATTGCCCTCCCAAATCGGATACCTGCTGTGCGACGGCCACAGCAGCAACGATCAGGAGCCCAATGGCCAGCCGTCTGCCTGCTCTACCAAAACTGGGGACGAACATTTTCTTGGGCTGGTGGCGAGATCGGGGAAAGGGAACGACCGCGGATTGCGATGGGGCGGGCCGAGCGCGCTGCCTTAGAATCTCGAAAGTCTTTCGCCACTGTTGAGAGGCGAGCATTTCCGCCAGAACGCTCAAGGCGAGCGTGGATGTCGGCAAGAAACGTTCGCTGCCAACCCGTCAAGTTTTGACGTTGCAGTGCCGCTTCGATGTCGTGTCGCAGGTTTCCAGCCGGTTCCATGGCTCTATCGCTTCGTGCGGATAATCACACCTAAGCAGGAGGACCGGAAGAAATTGTAAACTGCAACCTCATTCAGCGACCAGGGACGGATTTCAGCCCATCGCGGGCGTGAATTGGCCGCTACGGGTCGTAGCGGCGCCGGCGAATTATTGCACCTCATAAACGCCTGCGTTATCAGCAGCGTCGCGCAGCCCCTTAAATGACGCGTGCCGCAGCTTCCCGTCGTGCGTCCACGCTCGATATTTGATCTCGGCAACAAGCTTCGGATCGACGAAGACCGCATTTCACTTCCGTCCGTATCGACAGGGGGCTTGCCGATGGTCAGTTTGTCTATCTGTTTCCGGAACTCACCCGCAGAATATTCGCTGAAGCCGGTTCCCACTCCCCCCACATACCAGCTCTTTTCCTCTGCGCGGCGAGCAGCAGCCGCCCAATGCCCGCAATGACGCCGTCGACTTCTCATGCCCAATGATTAAAAAGCCATCGCTCTGGACACATTTGATCTTCACCCAGCCGACCGGGTCGATAGGTGGCGTCCCTTCGCTTGGCGATGATCCCCTCAAGCCCGTGGTCGCAGGCGATGCGCAGGAGAACCTCTCCGTCCGTCTCGATCTCCTCGGACAGTCGAAGGGCGTCTTCGCCGCCTGCCGGCACCAGCCCTTCCAGAAGATGGCGTCGCGAGGCGAGTTCGGTTCCAGTGAGGTCGTGGCCGTCGGCTGGAAGCTGTCGATCGATTAAGAATGCTCAGGGCGAAGCCTGGTTATGCAGTCAATCGGGCAGGTCAGTGAACGGCAGCCGACGTCGGCGCGTTTACACGTGTTGCCCACCTGCCGACATAGGTGCCGATGAGCAGCGTCGTGACATCCTCTAACGATCTCGCGCCTTCGTTGAAGAACTCGATGGCGGCCGAGCACAAGGTTTGCGACGCCTGGTCGTCGGGTTCGACCTCGTAATAGCGGTACCAAGCCTGTACCGCTTCCGAAAGCATGCGGAAGTGTTTGTCGTGCGTTGGCATGTGACATCCTCCAGCTATCGACATAGCGGAGGAGCGATCTACAACAAGACCTCAGTCTCCAACTCTTCGGGATCCTGACGGCGGTCGTTCCCCACTCAAAGGACGCCACAGTCGAGAACGGTCACTGTCAATCGGCGTCCAAAGTTCACCCCTTATCGGCGTCCAATTTTGACCCCCCATATGCTGTAGATCAGCGCTTGGCCTGCCCGGCGCTGGCCGGGGTTGCAGAGGGTAGG
>NZ_JALBGX010000135.1:0-17706 GCF_023006465.1 Rhizobium sp. PRIMUS64
CCTCAGGGGCACGCCGCTTGCGGCGGGCACGAGGCTTACCTGATGCCGCGTTTCCGCATGACCGTCGAATATGACGGCGGCCCCTATGTCGGCTGGCAGCGGCAGGAGAACGGCCCCTCGGTGCAGGGCGCGATCGAGGCCGCGGTGCTGTCGCTGACCGGCGAGACGGTGTCGATCCGCGGCGCCGGACGCACTGATTCCGGGGTCCATGCCATGGGGCAGGTGATCCATGCCGATCTTTCGAAGGCGTGGTCGCCCTACCAGCTGCAGAATGCGTTGAACGCGCATCTGAGGCTCGCCGGCGAGCGCGTCTCCATACTCGACGTTGAGGCGGTTGCCGATTTCTTCGATGCGCGCTTTTCGGCGCTGCGGCGCCATTACCTCTATCGCATCGTCAGTCGCCGGGCGCCGCTGGCGCTTGAAGCCGGCAAGGCCTGGTGGGTGCCGAAGGTGCTCGATCACGAGGTCATGCACGCTGCCGCCCAGAGGCTGGTCGGCAGGCACGATTTCTCCACCTTCCGCGCCGCCCATTGCCAGGCAAACAGCCCGGTGCGCACGCTCGACCGGCTGGATGTGACGCGCAATGGCGAACTGATCGAGATCCGCGCCACGGCGCAGAGTTTTCTCCACAACCAGATCCGTTCCTTCGCCGGCACGCTGAAGCTCGCCGGCGAAGGCAAATGGACGCCTGATGATGTCGAGGCGGCGCTTGAGGCGCGCGACCGCAAGGCCTGCGGCCCGGTGGCGCCGCCGGACGGGCTCTATTTCATGCGGGTTGATTATCCCGAGGTGATCGTCGATCGCCGAAGGCCGGTCACCGATACCGATGATGATCTGTCATGAAGATACCGCTCCAGCAGGAGCCTGATCAGGCGGGATAGATGCCGAGGAAGTGCTGCAGATATTCCGAAAGGATCATCGATGGCACGAGCAGCACCAGTGTCAACGCCCCGACCATCAGCGCGTGACCGTGGCAGATCATTCGGAGGATGCGCGCCAGCACGAAGACCTGCGCCAGCATGAAGGCGAGCAGCAGCAGCGAGACGAGGCCGACGGAGCCGGGCAGGAAGAACACCAGCGCCAGCAGCAGCCCGTTGATATAGGAGAGCGGCACGCCGAGCCAGTTGACGCTGACGACGACCGGGGCGAAACGCTCGCCCATGCGGACGGCAAGCAGCAGCAGCCCGGCAAAGACCAGCGGCACGAACCAGTTGGCGACCTCGACGAGGCCGAGCCTGATATAGAAGGCAAAGTTGACATCGGCTTCCGGCGGCATCGACCGCAGAAAGGCCTGTCGCCACCAGAGCCAGGAAATACCCATCGGCGGCAGGCACCAGAGCATCGCCCAGAACGAACGGTTGACGCCGCGCTCGGACATATCGAGGTAGCGGAAGCCGCGCGGATCCAGCCGGATCAGCAGCCAGAGGCCGGCCAGGTAATATTGAACCTCCCTAAAGCCCGGCATTGGCGAACCAGCGAGCGATGAAGGTTTGGTAGATCGCCGTCAGCGTCTCCAGATCGGCGACGGCGACGCGCTCGTCGACCATGTGCATTGTCTGGCCGACGAGGCCGAACTCGACGACCGGGCAATAATCCTTGATGAAGCGCGCATCCGATGTGCCGCCGGTGGTCGAAAGTCGCGGCGACTGGCCGGAAACGCTTTCGACGGCTGAAGACAGCGAGGCGATCAGCGCATTGTTGCGCGTCAGGAAGACATGGCTCGGCCGATCGGCCCAGACGATATCGTAGGCCACCGGCTCGCGGTCCGGCCGCAACGCGCCGTCCCGGGCAGCAACGTCCAGGCGGCGCAGGATTTCGGCCCGCAGCGTTTCAACGGTCCAGCTGTCGTTGAAGCGGATGTTGAAGCTTGCCGATGCCTTGGCCGGAATGACGTTGGTCGCCGGATTGCCGACATCGACCGTGGTCACTTCGAGGTTCGACGGCTGGAAATCGTCGGTGCCGCCGTCAAACGGCGGGTCCATCAGCGCGTGAGTCAGTTGCAGCATGCCGCGCACCGGATTGTCGGCAAGATGCGGATAGGCGGCATGACCCTGGACGCCATGAACGGTGATTTTACCCGACAGCGAGCCACGCCGGCCGATCTTGATCATGTCGCCGAGCCTGTCCGGATTGGTCGGCTCGCCGACCAGGCAGGCATCCCAGCTTTCGCCGCGTTCGGCCGCCCACTGCAGCAGCTTGATCGTGCCGTTGATCGCCGGCCCTTCCTCGTCGCCGGTGATCAGGAAGGAGATCGAGCCGTTGGGCGACCCGTTTTTCTCGATATGCCGGGCGACGGCGGCGACGAAGCAGGCAATACCGCCCTTCATGTCGACGGCGCCGCGGCCGAAAAGCTCGCCCTTGGAAATCTCGGCGGCAAACGGCGGATGCGTCCATGCGGTTTCGTCGCCGACCGGCACGACATCGGTATGGCCGGCAAACATCAGATGCGGGCCATCCTTGCCGAGGCGGGCATAGAGGTTTTCGATGTCGGGCGTTCCCGCTTCGCTCGCCTTCACCCTGTCGACCGTAAAGCCGAGCGGCGCAAGCATCGCCTCCAGCGCCGACAGTGCGCCACCTTCGGCGGGCGTCACGGACGGGCAGCGAATCAGTGTCTGGAGATTGGCGACGGGGTCGGTAGCGGTCATGGCGGTCGAACTATCCGGCGGGAATGGCAAAGACATGGCAAGGCGGGGCCGCCTCGCGTAAAAAGACGCCGTCTGTTTACCGGATCAACGTCCCGGTGTCATCAATCTCTGAGCAGCTCGTTGATGCCGGTCTTCGAGCGGGTCTTCTCATCGACGCGCTTGACGATGACGGCGCAGTAGAGATGCGGCGCCGGCTGGCCGTTGCCCATCGTCGCATTGCCCGACGGCATCGAGCCGGCGACGACGACGGAATAGGGCGGCACTTCGCCGTAGGTCACCTCGCCGGTGGCGCGGTCGACGATCTTGGTCGACTTGCCGATATAGACGCCCATGCCGAGCACCGAGCCTTCGCGGATGATGCAGCCTTCGACCACCTCGGAACGGGCGCCGATGAAGCAATTGTCCTCGATGATCGTCGGGCCGGCCTGCATCGGTTCCAGCACGCCGCCGATGCCGACGCCGCCGGAGAGATGCACATGCTTGCCGATCTGCGCGCAGGAGCCGACCGTGGCCCAGGTATCGACCATCGTGCCTTCGCCGACATAGGCGCCGAGATTGACGAAGGAGGGCATCAGGATCGCGTTCGGGGCGATATAGGCCGAGCGGCGCACGACGCAGTTCGGCACGGCGCGGAAGCCGGCGGCGCGGAAGTGGTTCTCGCCCCAGCCCTCGAATTTCGAAGGAACCTTGTCCCACCAGGTGGAGTTGCCCGAGCCGCCCTTCACCACATCCATGTCGTTGAGGCGGAAGGACAGCAGCACGGCCTTCTTCAGCCATTGATTGACCGTCCAGGCACCGTCGGCGGAGCGTTCGGCAACGCGGGCCTGGCCGGCATCGAGCAGATCGAGTGCTGATTCGACCGCATCGCGAACCTCGCCCTTCGTCGACGTGTTCACATTGTCGCGATTGTCGAAGGCGGCTTCGATGATCTTTTCGAGGGATGCGAGGTCGGTGGCGCTCATGAGAATTCCTTAAACTTCGATCTTTATCGTGGAGACGGCGGGGTCTCCGGAATTGCGGTTGGCGGGGTTTACCCTGCTCTACAGCATGAAGCCGTAGAACGGAATGATTTTTCCGACAAGATCATACCTGGATTCAAGGCGTTATAGCGACATATCCGGCTTCGTAGCCGGCAATACTGAAAGGCATTTCGACATGGCGAAGGGACGAAACGGCGGTTCGCGGCGCAAGGATGGCGTATGGGACCCGCTGAAGAGCAGCTCAACCGACAGGCAGCGCGCCGAAGCCGTGCCGAAGACGCCGCAGACGATGTCGCCTGCCTACCGCCTTGCCTATGTCGACGAGGATTTCCTCTGCCGCGAGGAGTTGCGGCCGATCCGCCTGCAGCTGGAACTGATGAAGCCGGAGATGATGCTGACCGAACGCGGCATCAGGTCGACCGTCGTCATGTTCGGCGGCGCCCGCATTCCCGCCCCCGGCCAGAGCGCCTGGGCGGCCCGCAACGATATCCAGCGCGTCAACCTGGAGGCGGCTTCCGTCTATTATGACGAGGCGCGCAAATTCGCCCGGCTCTGCTCGAAATATTCTGCCACCTTCAATTTCCACGAATATGTCATCGTCACCGGCGGCGGCCCTGGCGTGATGGAGGCCGGCAATCGCGGCGCGGCCGACGAGGGCGCCCCTTCGATCGGCCTCAACATCGTACTGCCGCACGAGCAGGCGCCGAACGCCTATGTGACGCCGGAACTCAGCTTCAACTTCCACTATTTTGCCATCCGCAAGATGCATTTCATGGTGCGCGCCAAGGCGATCGCCGTCTTTCCCGGCGGCTTCGGCACGCTCGACGAATTCTTCGAATGCCTGACGCTGATCCAGACCGGCCGCATGGAGCGCCTGCCGCTGATCCTTTTCGGGGAGGCGTTCTGGCGGAGCATCATCAATTTCGACGCATTGGCGGAATTCGGGACGATTGCGCCCGACGACGTCAAGCTGATCAGCTTCGTCGATACGGCCGAAGAGGCATGGAAGATCGTCCAGAATTTCTACGAACACCGCGAATAGGCGCTTCGGAGGGACACGCTGCAGAGCCTCTCCCCGTCGAGACGGGGAAAGGCAAGGGCAAGTCGTCGTCCGGCCTTAGAGCAATTCCAGCAAAAGTGCGTAGCGGTTTTGCGTCCGGAATTGCGTGAAAACAAAGAGATAGAGCATGATGCCGAAAAGTGTGAGCGGTTTTCGGACGACATCATGCTCTCACTCTTTAACTTAGAACAGGATTGAGATTTTAGGCCGATCCGGCCTAAAAATCCTGTTCTAGAGCAGCGGCCGGTCCGGCATGTCGTCGATCGAGATGACGCCGTCCTTGTTGCGGTCCATCCGGGTGAACAGCTTGTCGAAGGCGGCTTCGGCTTCCTGTTTGGAAATCTGGCCGTTCTGGTCGGTGTCGACCCGGTGCATCATGATCGAGGCACGCATGATGTTGCCGCCATGGCGCATCCAGCGCTGTCCGTCACGACCACCATGACCATCGCGCGGCGGCCGTCCTTGGTCGTTGTTGTCCGGCGTCGCGGCTGCGGCGTTCGCATCCTTGTTTTCGCCGGCCTCCTGCTTGCGCTGATCTCTCATCGCCTGCATCTGCGTTTGCCGGTACTCACGGATTTCGCCCGGTGTCAGCGAACCGTCCTTGTTGGTGTCGATCGCGGCGAAGAGCTTGTCGATGCCGGCCGTCGCCTCGTCCTTGGAGACCTTCCCGTCCTTGTTCGCGTCGAACTGCTTGAGCATGCGGACATAGGTGATTTCGCGGAAGGCGGCAGCCCCCGGACCGTGCATGCCGGCGTGCTGGCGCGGCCCGTCGCCGGGTGCGGCAAAGCCTGCCCCGGCGGTTGCACCGAAGATGAGGGTGGAGGAAAGCGCTGCCAGTATCAGCTTGTTGCGGTACATCGTGTTTGCCTTTCGTAAGGTGTCCCCTCACGAAAGAAGATATGGCCGCAGTCCCGGAAGACCCAGTTAAACATCGGTAAGCTGAGTGAAAACTTGGTAATCTAATGCATGTCGCTCAAAACTGTGCAGCGGTTTTGGGAGAGCGACATGCATCAAATGAAGACCTAAAGCCGTCAGCTGGTAGCCTTGCCGAGGCCGATAATCTTGCGGAGAAAAGCGGCGAGATCGTCGGTGACGAAATCGATATGATCCTCCTCGCCGCTGGTCTTTTCCCACCATTCGACGACCGTCTCTTCCAGATTGCGCGGCACGAGCAGTACGGTCTGCATGCCGAGCGCCTTCGGCACCGTCAGGTTGCGCGGTAGATCCTCGAACATGGCGGCCTTGGTGGTTTCGACCCGCTTCAGCGCTGTGAACTTGTCGTAGGTCGCCTGCGCCGGCTTCGGCACGTAGTCGGCAGCGACGATATCGAAGATGTCGTCGAAATGATCGAGAATGCCGAGCGCCTCCGCCGTCATTTCGGCATGCTTGACGCTGCCATTGGTGAAGATGAACTTGCGCCCCGGCAGCGCCTTGATCGCCTCGCCGAGTTCCGGCTGCGGCGTCAGCGCCGTGTAGTCGATCGCATGTGCCTTTTCGAGGAAGTCGTTCGGGTCGATGCCGTGATGGATCATCAAGCCCTGCAGCGTCGTGCCATGGTCGAGGTAATATTGCTTCTGCAGCTTGCGCGCCTCTTCCCGCTCCATCTGCAGGAGTGCCGCGACATAGGCGGTCATGTTCTTGTCGATCTGCGCGAAGAGATTGACATGATGCGGATAGAGCGTGTTGTCGAGGTCGAAGACCCAGTCTGTGACGTGCTCGAAATCGGTTTTATCAGGCGTGCGGTCGATCTTGGTCATGGCGGTCTTATGGCACGGCTGCTGCCGCAAGGAAATCGACAAGAAAGAATAGACGCCCGATTTTCGGCGGACGGCGCAGGCACGGAATGTTAGAAAGCGGTCATGCTTTTCGAACGCCCCGATGATGATACGCTCTATGATGCCCTGATCGCGCGCAGCGCCGATTACGAGGGTCAGGCCTATGTCCGCGTCAAGACGACAGGCATTTTCTGTCGCCTGACCTGCCCGGCGCGCAAGCCGAAGCGGGAAAATACGATCTTTTTCGACACGATCGCCGCCTGCATGCATTCCGGCTTCCGCCCGTGCCAGCGCTGCAGGCCGCTGGAGCAGCCGGGCAGGGAACCAATCGTCGATGAGCTGCTTGCCGCACTGGACCGCGAGCCGCAGCTGCGCTGGACCGAGGATGAGCTTGTGCGCCGGGGCCACGATCCCTCGACCGTGCGTCGCGCCTTCAAGCGGGCGCTCGGCATGACCTTTCACGATATCGTCCGTTATCGCCGGCTGGGTGAAGCGGCCCGGCAACTGGCCGATGGCGCACGCGTCATCGATGCGCAGCTTGAGGCGGGATATGAATCTCCAAGTGGTTTCCGGACGGCTTTTCAGCGGCTCGTCGGCAAGGCGCCGGCGCTCTCGCAGAACCGTGAACTTCTCTTTGCCAACTGGCTCGAGACGCCGCTCGGACCGATGGTGGCCGTTGCCGACCAGACGCATCTCCACCTTCTCGAATTCCACGATCGCAAGGCACTGCCGACCGAGCTCGAGGCGCTGCAGAAGCGTGTCCGCTCCTCGGTTGCGATCGGCCGCACGCCGGCGATCGACCAGATCGAGGCAGAAATCCGGGATTATTTCGAAGGGCGGCTGACGGTCTTCAGGACGCCATTGGCCCTCGGCGGCACGCCCTTCGAAAAACATGTCTGGGCAAAGCTCATCGATATCCCTGCCGGCCAGACGCGCGCCTATGGCGATCTTGCAAGGGAGATGGAAAGGCCTGAAGTGGTGCGTGCCGTCGGCCGCGCCAACGGCGCCAATCAGCTTGCCATCATCGTGCCCTGCCATCGCATCCTCGGCGCGGATGGTTCGTTGACCGGCTATGGCGGGGGGCTCTGGCGCAAGCAATGGCTGCTGCGGCATGAAGAGAAGATCAGCACACAAGCAAGGATGGAGGAGACGGCATGAACCAGAACGAAAAGGCAAGGGCATTCGGCGCATTGCACCGCAAGGGCGACCCGGTTGTTCTTTACAATATCTGGGATGCCGGGACGGCGAAGGCAGTTGCCGATGCCGGCGCCAAGGCGCTTGCCACAGGAAGCTGGTCGGTCGCCGCTGCCCATGGTTATGCCGACGGTGAGAAGCTGCCGATGTCGGTGCTGGTCGAGACAGCAAAATCCATCACCGCTGTCGTCGATCTACCGCTTTCTGTCGATTTCGAAGGCGCCTATTCGGCCGAGCCTGAGGGGGCCGCCGCCAACGTCGCCAAGCTGGTGGAGGTCGGCGCCGTCGGCATCAATTTCGAGGATCAGGTCGTCGGCGGTGGCGGGCTTTATCCGGCCGAGAGGCAGGCTGCCCGCATCCGCGCCATTCGCGCCATGGCGGAAGGCGAGGGCATTCCCTTCTTCATCAATGCCCGTACCGATCTTTTCCTGGCCGAGAGCGATCTTGCCAAACATGCCGGTCTGGTGGACGAGGCGATCGAGCGAGGCAAGGCCTATGCGGCGGCCGGCGGCAGCGGCTTCTTCGTTCCCGGTCTGATCGATCCCGCCTTGATCGAGAAGATCTGCGCCGCATCGCCGTTGCCGGTCAATATCATGATGCGGACAGGCGCCCCTGACGTGAAGACGCTCGCCAAGCTCGGTGTCGGCCGCGTCAGTTATGGCCCGGGGCCTTACCGGTCGATGATGGAAAAGTTGAAACAGGAGGCAGCGGCGATCTATAGCCTGCTCTGACGTCGAATGCCCGAGGGCCGCAGATCTGGTGCGGAAGGCTGCGGCCCGGAATGAAATCTCGTTCTGCTCAGGAACGGAAGCGCAGATTCCGCCGGCTGAGCTGGCTGACCGAGGTGCAGCCCATCAGCTTCATGCCGCGCTCGATCTCGGTACGCATCGTCTCCAGCGCCCGTTCGACGCCGGGCTGTCCGGCAGCGGCAAGCGGGAAGAGATAGTAGCGCCCGAGCCCGACGGCCTTCGCCCCCAGCGACAGCGCTTTAAGAACATGTGTTCCCCGCTGCACGCCGCCATCCATCATCACGTCGATCCGGTCGCCGACGGCGTCGACGATCTCGGCCAGCTGGTCGAATGCGCTGCGCGAGCCGTCGAGCTGGCGCCCGCCATGATTGGAAAGCACGATGCCGCTGCAGCCGATATCGGCCGCGCGCTTGGCGTCTTCGACTGACATGATGCCCTTCAGGCAGAATGGCCCGCCCCATTCGCGCACCATCTCCGCCACGTCGTCCCACGACATCGAGGGGTCCAGCATCTCGGTGAAGTATCGGCTGATCGACAGCGCGCCGCCATCCATCTTGACGTGGTTTTCGAGCTGCGGCAGCCGGAAGCGCTCGTGCGTCAGCCAGTCGATCGCCCAGGAAGGCTTGATCGCGAACTGGGTCATGCCGGCAAGATTGAGCTTGAAGGGAATGGCAAAGCCCGTGCGCTTATCGCGCTCGCGGTTGCCGCCGGTGATGCTGTCGACCGTCAGCATCATCGCCTGCACGCCGGCATTTTTCGCTCGCGCCATCATCTCGCGGTTGAGGCCGCGGTCCTTGTGGAAATAGAACTGATAGACCTGCGGCCCGTTGCTGATCGTTCTGGCTTCCTCCAGGCTGATCGTGCCGAGCGAGGAGACGCCGAACATCGTGCCATGTTTTGCCGCCGCCGCCGCGACCGCCCGCTCCCCCTGGTGGTGAAAGAGGCGCTGCAATGCCGTCGGAGAGCAATAGACCGGCATTGCGAGCTTCTGCCCCATCACGGTCACCGACATGTCGACCTCGGCCACACCGCGCAAAACGTCAGGCACCAGATCGCAAGCCTCGAAGGCCGCCGTATTGCGCCGGTACGTCACCTCGTCATCGGCACCGCCGTCGATATAGTCGAATATCGGCCCGGGAAGCCGCCGTTTGGCCATGCGCCGGAAATCGTGAAAATTATAGCAGTCTGTCAGGCGCATTTCTTTCCCCGATATCCTGTTCCCGTGTGAGGAAGATCCGCCCTTCGCAAGTGAAGGGCGCAGCCTCGATCAGGGAACGATCAGTGTTCCGACACCGTGCTCGGTGAAGATCTCGAGCAGCACGGAGTGGGCGGTCTTGCCGTTCAGGATGACGACGCCCTGCACGCCGGCCTTGATCGCATCGATGCAGGTCTCGACTTTGGGAATCATGCCGCCCGAAATCGTGCCGTCGGCGATCAGCGCATGCGCTTCGGCGACGGAAAGCTCCTTGAGGAGCTGGCCGTTCTTGTCGAGCACGCCGGGCACATCGGTGAGGAACAGCAGACGGGTGGCGTTGAGCGCGCCGGCAATGGCGCCGGCAAAGGTATCGGCATTGATATTGTAGGTGGCGCCGTCACGGCCAGGCGCGACGGGGGCGATGACCGGGATCATCTCGGAGCGGGCGAGCAGATCGAGCAGCGTGCGGTCGACCTCGACCACTTCGCCGACGAAGCCAAGATCAAGCACGCGCTCGATGTTCGAATCCGGATCCTTGACGGTCTTGCGCGCCTTTTCGGCGAAGACCATGTTGCCGTCCTTGCCGCAAAGGCCGATCGCCCATTCGCCGGTCTGGTTGATGAGCGCGACGATTTCCTTGTTGATCGAGCCGGCGAGCACCATCTCGACGATTTCGACCGTCTTTTGGTCGGTGACGCGAAGCCCGCCCTCGAATTTCGATTCGATGCCCATCTTGCTCAGCATGGCGCCGATCTGCGGGCCGCCGCCATGAACGACGATCGGGTTGACGCCGGATTGCTTCAAAAGGGCGATGTCGCTGGCAAAGGCCTTGCCGAGCTCGGGATTGCCCATGGCGTGGCCGCCATATTTCACGACAATCGTCTTGTTCTCGTAACGCTGCATGAAGGGCAGTGCCTTGGCCAGAAGCCGTGCCTGCATTTCGCTTTCGGTTTCGTTCATGGGAACCCCGCAGAATTGTTCGCGGCCTTTTATCGCAAGTTTCTGACAGAGGGAATAATCCAGAGGGCAATAGTTTTTCGTATCTGGCGCGGAGCCGGACGCTGTTACCGTCTGGCGCACGCAAGCTTGAGATGAGGAACGGCATGCAAGGCGATGACATCGCAGACCTGATCGGCCGCGTCGCACTCGGCGACCGCAGGGCTTTCGTGGCCCTCTACAATCAAACCGGACCGAAACTTTTCTCGATCTGCCTGCGTATCTTGAAGGATCGCACGGAAGCCGACGAGGCCCTGCAGGAAGTCTATATCAGCATCTGGCAGCGCGCGCGCAGCTTCTCCGTCGCCTCGGGTTCGTCATCGGCATGGCTCGCCGCGATTGCCCGCAACCGGTCGATCGATGCGCTGCGGGCGCGCAAGCCCGTCGCCGACGAATTGGACACGGTCTATGAACTTGCCGATGCCGGGCCCGACCCGGAAATGCAGACGGTGACGAAGGATGAAGGAAGGCGGATTGACACCTGCATGGAAGAGTTGGAAGCTGATCGCGCGGTCGCGGTGAAACGGGCTTATGTCGAAGGGCTGAGCTATCAGGAACTGGCCGATCAGTTTGGTGTCCCGCTGAACACGATGCGGACCTGGCTTAGGCGCAGCCTCTTGAAACTGAGAGAGTGCATGGAACGATGACATCGCCCGACAAAAGCAAGGGAGACCGCTCCCGCGACGAGGTTCTCGCCGGCGAATATGTGCTTGGCGTCCTGTCGCTGCAGGATCGCCGGGTGGTGGAAGAGCGCATGCGCCACGATCGGCCTTTCGCTGCGATCGTCAGCCGTTGGGAAACCAACCTCTCCTCCTTCAATGACGAGTATGAAGCCGCCGCTCCGAACCGGGAAACCTTCAAGCAGATCGAGGCGCGGCTTTTCGGCGATGGCCAAAGGCCCGCATCCTTTTCGCAAGGGCTCTGGAATTCCGCCGTTTTCTGGCGTTCGCTGAGCTTTGCTTGCATCGTTGTCGCCGTCAGCGCCGTCATCTTCGCCTCCGGCGTGGTGCCGGAGCCGCAGGGACCGGCACCGCTGGTAGCCTCGCTTTCGGGCCAGAACAGCACCATCAATCTTCTCGCCTCCTATGAGCTGCAGAGCGGCCGGCTGAAGATCGTGCCGGTCGCCGCCGGCAAGCCGGAGGAGAAGTCGCTGGAACTCTGGCTGGTGCCGGGCAGCGGCATGACGAGATCGCTCGGCGTCTTCCAGCCGGGCGAAAGCGGCGAACTTGTCATTCCCGCCGATCTGCGCAGCCAAGTCGCCGATGGCGCAACGCTTGCCGTCAGCCTCGAACCCTTCGGCGGTTCGCCGACCGGACAGGCGACCGGTCCGGTGATCGCAAGCGGCCCCTTGCACCGGCCATGATCGCACCAGCCATGATCGTGCCGGCCGTCAATCAAATTTCTCTTGTCTGAAACTCTTCGGCGCGGCCCTCCGTAGTTCGAATTGTCCGGACGACGCTCAGGCATAAAGCCCCGCGGATGGTGTCCGGTGAGGAGAGAATCATGATCAAGTCCGTATTGCGCGGCTTCGCGCTCGCCACAGCCATGTCCGCCGTCGCCTTTGCTGCCGCCAAGAACCCGGTGGTCGGCGGTGCTGCGATGTTCGATAGCAAGAACATCATCGAGAACGCCGTGAACTCCAAGGATCACACGACGCTGGTCGCCGCCGTCAAGGCCGCCGGCCTGGTCGGCACGCTCGAGGGCAAGGGCCCCTTCACCGTCTTTGCGCCGACCAACGAAGCCTTTGCCGCGCTGCCGAAAGGCACCGTCGATACGCTGCTGAAGCCGGAAAACAAGGCGACGCTGACTAAGGTTCTGACCTGCCACGTCGTTGCTGCCGATGCGATGGCCAAGACCGTTGCCAAGATGATCAAGGATGACGGCGGCGAGCACGACATCAAGACCGTCGGCGGCTGCGTGCTGAAAGCCAAGGAAAGCATGGGCAAGATCACGTTGACCGATGAAAACGGCGGCGTCTCCCATGTGACGATTGCCGACGTCAAGCAGTCGAACGGCGTCATCCACGTCGTCGACAAGGTACTGCTGCCGAAGATGTAAGCCCGCTCGTATCGGCAGACGCATTGGGGCGCTCTTGGGGCGCCCCAAACACAAATCGATGAGGTGGCTAGCGCATAACCCCGAAAATCGGAATCGATTTTCGGAAAGGCTCTAGCGCGTCTGAAAAGACGCGCGGCGCTCTATTGGGCCGCTTCGGTTCTCGGGAAGACGAGGGAGACACTCATGCCGGTGTCAGGGGACGAGCTCACTTCAACCTCGGCGCGGGCATTCTGTTTCAGCGACTGTACGATCATCGCGCTCAGCTTTCCCGGTTGCGGCCAGGTTACATCCTGGGGAAGACCGACCCCGTTATCAGCAACGGTGATCCTGCACCCGGTATCGCTGACGACACAGCGGAGCGTGATTTCGCCGCCATCACGCCCCACGAAGGCATGCTTCAGCGTATTGGTGAGGAGTTCGTTGATGACGAGACCGGCCGGCATGGCGACATCGACCGAAACCGGCCAGGTATCGACCTTCATGTCCAGCCGGATCCCTTCCACCGCGTGGGCCGCCATTACCGAGGCGGCAATCTGGCTGACATAGGTGCCAAGATCGACTGTGGCGCCTTTCTCTTCGTCCGACAGCGAGCGATAGAGCAGGGCCAAAGCTTCAATCCGCCCGGCAAGCCGTGCAAACCTCTCGCTTTCCTCATTCTGTTGAGCATTGCGCGCCTCCATTCGGATGAGCGCCGTGATCATCTGAAGATTGTTCTTCACGCGATGTTGAAGTTCCCGCAGAAGGACATCCTTCTCCGTCAGCAGTTCGCTGAAGCTCTCAGCGGCCGTCGCCTCATTGCGGGCAGCAAAGGCCACCAATCGGAAGAGTGGCGTGTCATCGTCGTCGACGATCGTATTCGACCAGACATCGACAATGACGGTACTCTCCGGTTCGGCCGCCAGCGAGAAGGCACCAATATACTCCTCCGCAGAGGTCACAGCGGCCGTGAGCGGCACCTCTCCGGAGACGGCGATGGACTCCAATTCAATTTCCGCCCAGGGTTTTCCCTGGACCGCGGTTGCCTCAAGCGCCGTCAGCCGTTCGAATTCGAGGTTGACGTAAATCAGCGGCTCGTCGCCACCGAGTTCGGAGACAGCCACCGCGAATGGCACATGATCGAGAAAGTGTCGAAACCGGTCGTCATCGAGGGCTTCGGCAAGATGGGGCAAGTTGCCGACGCCTTCCGGCGAAATCGGCGGGTCTTTGCTATCGGTCATCAAATATTACTCGTGGACGCGGCTGCTCCCGCACGGCAGGAGAACTAGGGTTGCTTCAAAAACTGCGGGGACGCAAGCGCTGATCGGCGGCACGTCCATCGATTGCCGGCCACAGAGTGATTTAAGCCCGGTCATAGGTAAATGACGTCAGCAGGGTCGTGACGAAATTGCTCGCTCTTTCCTTGACCAGGACTTCCGTCCATTCATCAGTCCCGCGTAGCCGCAAATCCGTGTAAATGCTGTCGACGGCCGCTTCTTCGATACGTTTGATATGGGTCCTGAACGACGCTTCGCCGCCGGCGTGATACATGTCTCTGATGACCATGCGCAGGATCTCCTGAATGGCGATCTGCCAGGCCGTATTGATCGATTGAAGTTCGTTCGCAGTCTCTGCCATTGACGCTTCCTTGGTTCGAGTGAATGCCAGCACGCCTTCGGCCATGCTGCAGCGCGCGATCTGCAAGCCCGTCATTTCAGACGCGGTTTAAGTCTCGAGCCCTGTCGATCGGGTGGTGATCTCAGCGAGCCCTGGCGCGTTTGGCAATGAGGGCAGAGGTTGCCGACACCCGGTCGCTCTGTTCCCTCGCAAGCCGGGCTTCCCGCAGCCGCAACGTCTTTGCCTGCTGCGATTGGGCGTCGGATTCGAGCTCTTCGGCCGCCTGGTTCTTCGCGAAGAACTGGGTCTGGACGCTGCCGAAGGCAATCTCCGCCCGCTGGCGAGATTTGCTGTATGTCTCTGTCATGTTGGCTCCGATACGGGAGGGCTCGACGCGCGAGCGAAAACAAAAAAGGCCAGGCAAATCGCCTGGCCTTGGATTGATAACGTGCTTCCGGCAGTGCCAGTACATCCGTGGTCAAAGGGAAGCAGATACCGATTTAAGCGTTCTGGAGATTGCAAGCGGACATCTTGCCCGACTTGTTGTCACGCTCGAGGTCGAAGCCGATCTTCTGGCCTTCGACGAGGTCGCGCATTCCGGCGCGCTCGACGGCGGAGATGTGAACGAAGGCGTCGTCGCCGCCATTATCAGGCTGAATGAAGCCGAAGCCTTTGGTGGAATTGAACCATTTAACTGTGCCAGTGGCCATGATGATGAACCCTTTCATAGCAATATTGAAAAACCGCAACGCAAAGGCGATGCGGATGGTGATAGCGATTTTTGAAAGGAAGTTCGTTCAGGGCGCGGTGCCAATCGCGCGATAACCAAGCCAGCAAGCAAAATTCGATGCTCGCTATCTAGCTCATCAAGCTTGCGTCGTCAACCGTTAGTTTTCCATTGGCGCTAAGTTCAACTATGGGATGTCGCGAAAGCCTTTACACCAAACAGGGCGCCGCGTCCGGGGCGCGTACGCCCTTTACTTCCAGCGGGCGATGCCGACGGTTTCGGCGATCGCCTGGCGCAGTTCGTCCAGCCCATCGCCCTTTTCGGACGAAGTGGACAGCACGCCGGGATAGGCGGCCGGGCGCTTGCGGATCTTTTCCGCCGTTTCCGCAAGCAGCTTCGGCACGCCAGCCGCCTTGATCTTGTCGGTCTTGGTCAGCACGATCTGATAGGAGACCGCGGCCTTGTCGAGCAGATCAAGCACGTCATCGTCGTTCTTCTTGATGCCGTGGCGGCTGTCGATCAGCACATAGACGCGCTTCAGCGTCGCGCGGCCGCGCAGGTAGTCGAAGACGAGCTTGGTCCACTTGTCGACTTGCTCCTTCGGCGCCTGCGCATATCCATAGCCCGGCATGTCGACAATCGCCGTCGGCGGCAGGTCGCCGCCTTCGCCGGAATAGCCGTCCGGCACGAAATAATTGAGTTCCTGCGTGCGTCCCGGCGTGTTCGAGGTGCGCGCCAGGCCCTTCTGGCCGACCAGCGCATTGATCAGCGAGGATTTACCGACATTCGAGCGACCGGCAAAGGCCACTTCCAACGGCCCTTCCGGCGGCAGGAAGTTGAGGGACGGTACGCCGCGGATGAAGATCCATGGGTGGCCGAAGAGCGGCTTTTCGGTTTCGGGCATGCGGGCTCTGCAATCTCTGGGTTGGGTCTTTTACCGGGCTTCGTGGTTTTGCGGGCGGATGTCAAGCTTCGAGGCCGTTTGCAGGCCATTGCCTGCCTCCGTCTTCCGCTGCCGGAAAAGAAAAGCCCCGCCGGAGCGGGGCTTGGCAAGCGTCATTTCGATGGCGCCGTTTTTCGTCGGAACAGACCCTTCAGATTGTCGAAGAGTTCGACCTTGACGCCGTGGCGCTTCATGATCACCGACTGCTGCGCCACCGAGAGCGTGTTGTTCCAGGCCCAGTAGATGACCAGGCCGGCCGGGAAGCTTGCCAGCATGAACATGAACACCAGCGGCATCCAGGTGAAGATCATCGCCTGCGTCGGATCGGGCGGCGTCGGGTTCATGCGCATCTGCAAGAACATCGTGATGCCCATGATCAGCGGCCAGACGCCGAGATGCAGAATGGTCGGCGCCTCGAACGGCAGCAGGCCGAACAGATTGACGATCGTCGTCGGATCGGGCGCCGAAAGGTCCTTGATCCAGCCGAAGAACGGCGCGTGCCGCATTTCGATGGTGATGTAGATCACCTTGTAGAGCGAGAAGAAGATCGGGATCTGCAGCGCCACCGGCCAGCAGCCGGCGATCGGATTGATCTTCTCTTCCTTGTAAAGCTGCATCGTCGCCTGCTGCAGCCCCATGCGGTCGTCGGCGAATTTCGCCTTCAGCTCCTCCATCTTCGGCTGCATACGCTTCATGTTCGCCATCGAAGCGTACTGCTTGCTGGCGAGCGGGAAGAACAGAGCCTTGACGACGATGGTCGTGCACAGGATCGCCACGCCGAAATTGCCGAAGTAGCGGAAGAAGAAGTCCATCAGCTTGAACATCGGCTTGGTGATGAAATAGAACCAGCCCCAGTCGATCAGCCGGTCGAACTTCGGGATCGAATAGCTGGCTTCATAGCCGTCGATGACGGGCACTTCCTTGGCGCCGGCGAAGACGAGGTTCTTCAGTTCGATCGATTGGCCGGGCGCAACGGTGAAGGCATCGTCCTTGTAATCGGCTTGATAGCGCGGCTGGCCATCGGCAAAGTGCGAGAAGCGCGCCTCATAGGCCGCACTCTGCGGCGGAACGATCGTCGCCGCCCAGTATTTGTCGGTAATGCCAAGCCAGCCGCCGGTGGATTTCGCCGGCATCACGGCTTCCTTTTCGGCGGCGCTATATTTGGTTTCGATCAGGCCGTCTTCGCCGATGACGCCGATGAAGCCTTCATGCAGCACGTAGACGGAGGGTGTCGTCGGCTTGTTGTAGCGCGTCACCCGGCCGTAGGAAGACAGCGAGGCGGGCGCCTGGCCGGCATTGCTGATCTTGTCGGCGACGGTGAACATGTAGCGTTCGTCGACGGAAATCGTGCGGGTAAAGGTCAGGCCCTTGTCGTTGGTATAGGAGAGCGTCACCGGCGTCTTTTCGGTGAGCTTGGCGCCCTCAGGTGCGGTCCACAGCGTCGAGGCGCCGGGAACGTTGCCCGTTGCGTCGCTGCCGATATAGCCGAGCTCGGTGAAATAGCCGTCCTTGGTCTCGGCCGGGCTGAACAGCGTGATGATCGGGCTCGAGTCGTCGACGGTCTCGTGATAGCCCTTGAGCTTCAGATCGTCGAGGCGGGCGCCGGCAAGGTTGATCGAGCCGGAAAGTGCTGGGGTGTCGATGACGACACGCGGGGTCTTTGCCAGCGCCTGCTCGAGCGTCGCCGTCGCGGCTGCCTGGCCGGAAGGGGCCGTACCGCTCGGCTGGGCCGGCTTGCCCACGGGCGGACCGATGTCGAGAAGCTTGACGAAGGCGTCGGTGCCGGGGAAG